>CAZSHL010000193.1:0-1526 GCA_964606585.1 uncultured Piscirickettsiaceae bacterium | reverse complement strand
GAGTTCATTCGTCGTCAAGGGCTTTTTCTAGAAGCAGAAATCAAGGCTATGTATGATGTCCCAAGCTTTATCAAAAAATCCCAACATTCGGGATATAGCAATTTCATTAATGATGCAGGTGGCAGCTTATGTGAGCTGGAAGAAAAAAAACTTTACCAGCTTTTGGCTGAGAATACACTGATTATCTACATTAAAACAAACAAAGATACCGAGAGGATGCTAATAGAGCGATCTAAAAACCAACCTAAACCAGTGTACTATCATCCCGACTTTTTTGAATCTGCTTTGAGAGCCTATCTTGAAAAAAACAGCTTGAGCTATGTTGCCCAAATAAACCCTGATGATTTTGTGCGCTGGGTTTTTCCAAAGCTGATTGAAGACCGTCTGGAAAAATACCAGGCTCTTGCTGACCAATATGGCTACACCATAAAAAGCGACGACCTTTATCAATGTCATTCTGCGAATGATGTTATTAATCTTATTTCTGAATCCCTAGACTGACATGCCATTAATATCTCATTCAGAACTGCCCTCATTTCAACGTCTTAAAAAACAAGGCGAAACAATACTTTCAAGAGACAGGGCTGAACATCAAACCATCCGAGAGCTTCATATTGGTCTATTAAACATGATGCCTGATGCGGCGCTTGAAGCCACTGAAAGACAATTCTTTCGTCTGGTTGGCCACTCAAATCAAATTGCACAATTCTATATGCACCCCTTCTCTCTTTCAAACATCAAAAGAGGGGTGAAAGCAACCGAGCATCTAAAAAAACACTACAAAACTTTTGACGAAATTAAGTCCCAAGGTCTTGATGCGCTGATTATTAGCGGCGCTAATGTTTCCCAGCCAAGCCTTAAGCTTGAGCCTTTTTATGAGCAGTTAAGAGATGTGGTAGATTGGTCTTATGAAAACGTCACTTCAACGCTATGCTCTTGTCTGGCAACTCATGCTGTTTTGGAATTTAAGTATGGTCAAAAACGTCAGCCAGTCGGCAAAAAGCATTGGGGTGTTTTTCCTCACAAAGTGACTGACAGAGACCACCCTTTGGTCAGTGGAGTTAGTACTCGCTTTGATATTCCTCATTCTCGTTTTAATGAGGTCTCCGAGTCACAGTTTAACAAAGCAGGTGTAAAGATTTTGGCCAAAAGCTCAATTGGCGTGCATCTAGCTGTGAGCTCCGACTTGCTCAGAATTGTATTCTTTCAAGGCCATCCAGAGTATGACACTATAAGCCTTCTCAAAGAATACAAAAGAGATGTTGCACTTTGCCTTGAAGACGAGGAGTTATGCTATCCACCAATGCCTAGCAATTACTTGTCCTTACAAAGCCAGGCTATATTAAAAGAATACCGTGCGAACCTTGACTCTGGGAAAATGTCAATTAAAGACTTTCCTGAATCCCTTATTTCAACAACTCTTGACAACACTTGGCATGATAGCGCAAATGCCATTATCAATAACTGGATTGGTTGCGTTTATCAAGTAACCAACGAAAAAGTTGGCAAACCATTTATGAGTGGCA
>CAZSHL010000192.1:0-1529 GCA_964606585.1 uncultured Piscirickettsiaceae bacterium | reverse complement strand
GGAACGGAATTCACTGCAAATAGATGGGATAAATATATTACGTGTGTTGGTTCATTAGGCAATTAAGGTTGATTGCAAACAATTAAAACTTAAATTTCTAGTAATGAATTTTCCTTTTCATTAAGAGATTTGTCAATCAAGGCAATGTGTTGGTCAGTAATTTTTTGTATATTATCCTCAGCCCTATGAGTTTCATCTTCTGATATTTCTTTTTCTTTAAGTAATTCCCTATAATCTGATATGGCGTCTCTACGAATGTTTCTAACCGCTACTTTTGCATGTTCTGCTTCATCACGAACCACACGTACTAACTCTTTTCGGCGTTCTTCTGTAAGGGGTGGAAGAGGAATACGAATGACTTGACCCACAGAGTTTGGATTAAGCCCTAAATCAGAAGACATTACTGCTTTTTCAATTGGTCCAACCATATCTTTTTCCCATGGCGTAACTTTCAGTGTTCTTGAGTCTTCTGTAGTGATATTTGATACTTGAGAGATGGGTACTAAGGCGCCATAATATTCAACTTGAATTTGTTCAAGTAATGAAGGATGAGCTCTACCAGCGCGAATTTTGCTAAAGTCAGCCTCAAGTGAAGCTATGGTCTTATTCATACGATCATTGGCATCGTTATGAATTTCTTTAATCATGATTAATCTCCATGTTCACTGACAGTAGTACCTAATGGTTTGCCACTTAAAATATTAGCTAAAGTATTAGAGTCATCATACATACTAAAAACACAAATGTTAATGTTGTGTTTATGACACAATGCAAACGCTTCTGTATCCATAACTTGTAAATTTTTTTTGATTGCGGAATCGAAACTAAGTGATTCAAATTTTACAGCATTGGCATCCTTAAGAGGGTCGCTTGAGTATATACCATCCACTTTAGTGGCTTTAAAAATAATATCTGCTTCTATTTCAACAGCTCTAAGGGCAGCTCCAGTATCTGTAGTAAAGCAAGGGCTACCTGTTCCTGCAGCAAATATAACCACTTGTCCTTGAGTCAGTGCATTCTTGGCTTTATTATGATCCACGGGATCACATACACCACCGCCAATAGGGAAACCTGACATTACTTGACAAGGAATATTGTGTCTGGCGAATGTATCAGAAATAGCTAACGCATTCATCACTGTTGCAAGCATACCAATATGATCACCAGTGACTCGATTCATACCAGCATTAGCAAGATTTGCACCACGAAAAATGTTACCACCTCCAATAACAATAGCAACTTCGACTCCCATATTAAGAGCTGACTGAGCTATATTGACTACCTTGTTTAACATTTGTGGATCAATGTTTTGATCGTTGCTGGTTAGAATTTCACCACTCAGTTTTAGTAAGATTCGACGGTATGTGCTCATTAATCTAACAATTAATTACAAAATAGTGATTTTACACAAGGCGTGCGTATAATTAACCCTTTGTCCCTCATAAAATAATTGAGTTTATGGATGCAATAAGCGTACGTGGCGCCAAAGTTCATAATTTAAAGAATATTGATGTCAACCTTCCAAGAAA
>CAZSHL010000191.1:0-1609 GCA_964606585.1 uncultured Piscirickettsiaceae bacterium | reverse complement strand
TTACTTTGAAAGCTAAAATTTATTGATTTGATCTTTCACATGATGATTTAATCAGCCATATTATCTATTGGTAATCTTTCTTTGTATTTCTTAATTTCTACATACTTGATAGTTTTGAAGTATCATAATTTCTATCTTAAATAAGATACATATATTATCAAAATAATATAAAATACAAAAATTATCTATATTAAATAAATTTATAGTTAAATATATAATAAAAGATACAATTATGGAGTAAAAATAAAAATGGATACATGGATTGTACAGGCAAAAAAAATAATGCGCGAACAGGGTATTACGCAAAAAGACATAGCTTCGGCAATGGGAAAGTCAACTCGTGGTGCTGTAGGGCATTATTTTACTGGTCGATCTCAACCCACACTCAATCAATTAAAATCTTTAGCTGAATACTTAGGTGTCACGCTTGCTGAACTTGTTGATCCACAAGGCGTTAACAGTAATCCATTCAATATTGACACCCTAGAGTCCTTTTCTCCAATTGAATTTAACACTCTAAAATCGATTTCTCCAATTGATGGTCGTTATAGCAAAAAGACAAGTGATCTTTGTAGCATTTTTAGTGAATTTGGATTAATCAAATATAGAGTACTAGTTGAAGTGAGATGGCTTCAATCAATGTCTCGAAATTCAGATATTGCTGAAGTTTCAACACTTTACGATTCAGGTGCAAATAATTTATTAGATAGCATTGCCATAAACTTTTCCGTGGCAGACGCTTTGCACGTGAAGAAATTCGAAAATACAACCAACCATGATGTTAAGGCAGTTGAGTATTTTCTGAAAGAAAAAATTTCAATTAATCATACTTTGACAAGTATCCGTGAGTTTATTCATTTCGCTTGTACCTCTGAAGATATTAATAACTTATCTCATGCGCTTATGCTAAAAGATGGTAGAGATACACTTCTCATGAAAATGCGAGATGTGACTGAGCTTATCTCAAGTTTATCATATGATAATGCTCTAATACCAATGCTTTCTAGAACACATGGTCAAACTGCATCACCGACAACACTGGGTAAAGAGATGGCTAACTACACTGATCGATTAAAGCGACAAATTAAACTATTTGATGAAGTTAAAATAATGGGCAAGTTTAATGGCGCTGTTGGGAATTTTAATGCACATCTAAGTGCTTATCCTGATCTCAACTGGGAGAATATTACTAAGACTTTTGTTGAAAGCCTTGGTGTAAATTATGCTCCCTATACCACTCAAATAGAGCCCCACGATTATATTGCTGAGTACTTTCATGCATTGAACCGTTTTAATACAATCTTAATTGATTTTTGTAGAGATATTTGGGGCTATGTTTCACTCGGATATTTCAAGCAAAGAACAATCGAGGGTGAGATTGGTTCTTCCACTATGCCTCATAAAGTCAATCCGATTGATTTTGAAAATGCTGAGGGTAATTTAGGCATTGCTAATGCGATAGGCGATCATCTAGCTTCGAAATTGCCTATTTCACGCTGGCAGAGGGATTTGTCTGACTCAACAGTCTTAAGAAACTTAGGTGTCAGCTGTGCACATAGCTTGATCTCCTATACTTCAATTTGTAAGGGTATTTCAAAATTAGAAACAA
>CAZSHL010000190.1:0-1702 GCA_964606585.1 uncultured Piscirickettsiaceae bacterium | reverse complement strand
AAAGATTGTCGCAATGTTGCAAGAACTTTTTATGCGTTTAAAGCATGGCAGAATATTAACCATAGCAGCGGTTGATGGGTTGGCTTTGGGAGGTGGCTGTGAACTGCTTTTGCATTGTAACAAAGTGGTCGCCTCAATGAATTCTTATATTGGTCTGGTTGAAGTGGGTATTGGAGCTTTGCCAGCAGGTTGCGGAAGTAAAGAGATGGCACTAAGGGCCTATACCAACAAGGAGTCAGATGACATATTCCCCCTGCTGTCCAAATATTTTGAACAAGTCGCGATGGCGAAGTTTTCTGGCAGTGCCTTGGAGGCAAAAGATATGGGCTATCTGAAAGCTGAGGATGCGATTATTGCTAACCCCAATGAATTGCTATATGTGGCAAAGCAGCAGGCATTGACTTTGCTTGAATCAAACTTTAGAGCGCCTATAGATTTAAACTTTAAAGTGGTTGGAAAGGCCGGTTACGCCAACATAATGGCGCAAATAGCAAATCTACATGAGGGCGGATTCATTTCGGACCATGACAAGCATATTGTTGATAGGTTAGCTAGAGTGATGACTGTTTCAAGAGTAGAAGAAAATACTGTTATTGAATCGCAAACAATTCTTCACTTGGAAAGAAAGTACTTTGTTGAGCTTTTGGGCACACAGAAAACCCAAGACCGCATTGAGTATACACTCAAGAAAGGTAAGCCACTTCGAAATTAATTGGAGAAGACAATGAAAAAAGCATACATAGTAGAAGCAAAAAGAACTCCAGTTGGAAAGGCTCGCGGTTGTTTAGCCAAAACTAGAGCAGATGATTTATTGGTCCATGCAATTCAAAACGTTCTGTTAGCAGCCGATAGCACTCAGCAAGTTAATAACAGTATTGATGATATTGTTGTTGGCTGTGCAATGCCGGAGGGGCCTCAAGGGCTCAACATTGCTCGTATTTCAACATTACTAGCTGGTCTTCCTGATTCAACCCCAGCATACACTTTGAATCGTTTTTGTTCATCTGGATTACAGTCAGTTGCCAATGCTGCAGAACTCGTTAAATCGGGTGTAGCAGATCTCGTTATTGCGGCAGGCGTGGAAAGTATGAGTAGTGTCCCTATGACGGGCTTCAAGCCTTCTGTTAATCCAAAGGTTTTAGAAGATGAAAATATAGCGATAGCATACGGCATGGGAATAACCGCTGAAAAGGTAGTGGAAAAATACAACATAAGTAGAGAAGCTCAGGACGAGTTTGCGTATAACAGTCATCAAAAGGCAATTTTAGCTAACGAAAATGGTTTGTTCGATGATGAAATTTCCCCAATCACAACAAATGAAACTACATATTCTTTGGACTCAAAAGAATATAAGACAAAAACTAATATCGTCACTAAGGATGAGGGGCCAAGAGAAGATACCAGTATCGAGGTGTTGGGAAAACTAAGAACTGTTTTTGCACAAAATGGTTCAGTTACTGCTGGTAATAGTTCACAAATGTCAGATGGAGCTGCCGCAGTTTTAATTGCAAGTGAAGAGGCTCTTACAAAATATAATCTTAATCCAAAAGCCGAATTTTTAGGCTTTTCTGTCGCTGGAGTGCCAGCAGAAATCATGGGTATTGGGCCAGTGAAAGCTGTTCCTAAGGTATTGCAATCCGTCGATTTAAGTATTGATGATATCGGCTGGATAGAGCTCAATGAAGCTTTTGCAGCACAATCT
>CAZSHL010000189.1:0-1719 GCA_964606585.1 uncultured Piscirickettsiaceae bacterium | reverse complement strand
AAAGCTGTGCCATCTTTGATATTTGGAGCAATTTCATTGTTGTAAATATCAGATTGTAATTCATCAGGCGTAAGCATCATAATTATATCTGCCCATGCCGCTGAGTTAGCGGGTGTCATTACTTCAAATCCAGCATTCTTTGCTTTAGTGTTACTTGCAGAGTTTTCTCTTAAAGCAACTGCTACATTAGAAGCTCCAGTATCTTTTAGATTTATTGCATGTGCATGACCTTGACTGCCATAACCAACAATAGAAATTTTTTTATCTTTAATTAAATTTATATCAGCGTCTCTATCATAGTAAACTCTCATTCTTCATTCTCCTCTTTATTCAATGATGAAATTGCTATGGGTCCGCTTCTAACAATTTCTATATTAACAATTTTAGTAATTTCCTTAATAAAGGAGTTAATTCTTTCAGAAGTGCCAGCGATTTCAAAAACTGTTGTGTTGTGTTCATTCTCTATCTTTCTTGCCCTATAAATATCACAAACGTCCAATGCATTTTTTTTGTTAGAATCATTCACATATAAATATGCCAAAGCCACTTCAGCTTCAACCGGGCTACCTTCATTTTCAAGATTAGTCACACTATGCACTGGAACTATCGTCATTAATTGTTTTCGTATTAGATCAACTACCTCATCTGTTCCATGCGTAACGATTGTAATGCGTGACAAATGTTCTTTTGTTAGCACTTCAGCTACATTTAAACTATCAATATTGTATCCTCTTCCGGAAAACATGCCGACAACTCTTGCCAAAACTCCTGGTTCGTTATCTACAAGTACAGTTATTAAATGTCTTCTATTTATGCCGGCAACTTTTGGTGAATCATAAACTGATTTAATCATACTAATATTTTCCCTTTTTCAGCTGATTTAGCATCTTGTTTTTGTCCTTTATTTAACACCATCTCATTATGAGCTGATCCACTTTGTATCATAGGAAAACAATTTTCCTCTTTATCAACACAAATATCAGCTATAACAGGACCATCAATTTCAATCATTTCCTTAATTACATCATCTACTTCTGCTGCTTTTACTGCTCTAAGTCCCTTTGCTTTAAAGCTTTCTGCTAATTTTACAAAATCGGGCAGACTATCCATATAACTTTCTGAATAACGTCCTCCATGAAGAAGTTCTTGCCATTGACGAACCATACCCATGTATTCATTATTTATAATAAAAATTTTCACAGGAAGGCGGTACTGAACAGCTGTACTCATCTCTTGTATATTCATAAGAATAGATCCGTCTCCTGCTATATCAACTACTAAAGAATTTGGGTGTGCAACTTGAGCCCCTATGGCCGCTGGAAAACCAAAACCCATAGTTCCTAGTCCCCCAGAGGTAATCCACATATTAGGTTTTTCAAATTTATAGTATTGAGCAGCCCACATTTGATGTTGTCCAACTTCTGTAGTGATAATGGTGTTCATATCTTTGGTTAACTCATACAATCTCTTAATAGCATATTGAGGCTTAATACTCTCTCCATTTTGCTGAAAGGATAAACAATCAATTTTCTTCCATTCATTAATTTTCTGCCACCAAGCACTAAGTGCTTCATTTTCAATTGAATAGTTATTTTTTTTCCATGAAGCAATAATTTGCTCAATAATTGCTTCTACATCTCCTACTATTGGAATATCTACTTTAATATTTTTTTGAATACTGCTTGCATCAATATCTATATGAATTTTTTTTGAATTTGG
>CAZSHL010000188.1:0-1720 GCA_964606585.1 uncultured Piscirickettsiaceae bacterium | reverse complement strand
TTACCATGCCGTCTTTAAACATTGGATGACTCCTTTAAGGATTTGATTGATTTAACGTCAACTTTCGTGTTGAATGCTTCTTCTATTTCTTTGAGTCCTTCATCATCTAGAAATTTTTTTTCAGTTTGTTCTCTTTTTTGTTGTTCTTTGATAATCTCTTTTTGTGATAGAGTGCTTCTATCGGTGTTTCCAAATTCAATTTCAAGTCTTATTTCAGTGAACTCGTTGAGTAAAGTTTTTTCAATAGATTTTTGAACATTCTCAGTAAGTAAGTTGCTGAATTCTTCATTCAAGGTGAGTACGAGTTTATCGCTATAATATTTACTAAAAAGAGTATTTTTAACAAGCATTCTTGCAGCTCCTTCAAAAGGCAAATTACTGATAATTCTCTCCCAATCATTTTGGTTTTTGATTTTAATTTGCTTTCTAGACTTTGTTTGTTTACCTTTTTTGGATTTTGTTTCGGGTAATTCTTTAGTATTTTTTGGAGCTATTTCAGGTTTTACTTCCTGAGCGTCTTGTTTAATTTTGGGAGAATTAGTTTTTGGTTTGGTTAACGTATTTAGAGTTTTTTTTTCATGTTTATACTCGGGATGAAATGCAATCATTCTGAGCAATGCCATTTCTAAACCAACTTGTTCGCTTGGTGAATAAGCAAGATCTTTTTGAGCGTTAATTGCAATTTGATAAAACAGCTGTAAGTCATGTGTTGATATGTGATTAGCAAGGGTTGATATTTCACTATCAATTTGTGAGTTATTAGTTATCATCTGAGCAATTGAGATTTTATGGAAAAGTGAAGTTAGATCTTTAAGAGCGTTAGAAAGATTTTCACCATGATGCGCAAGATCTCTAACAAGCAATATAACGTCCTCAGCTCTTCCTTCAATGACCAATGTTGCCAGTTTAATAACATCATCGTGAAGCACCAAACCTAGCATTTCTTTTATATCATTGTCTTTGACACTACCATTACCATAGGATATTGACTGATCAAGAAGGCTAAGGGCATCGCGCATTGAACCATTGCCAAAATCTGCAATCTTCGATAAGGCAGATTCTTCAAACTCAAGATTCTCAGAATTCATAATGAATTTAAGTTGCGACAGGATTTCATTATGGGAGAGCTTATTTAGATTAAATTGCAGACAACGAGAAAGGATTGTAATAGGTACTTTTTTAGGGTCAGTTGTCGCTAACAAAAATTTGATATGGCCTGGAGGCTCTTCAAGCGTCTTTAATAGTGCATTAAAGCTGCTTTTTGATAGCATATGAACTTCGTCTATGAGGTAGATTTTATAGAGATTCTTTGTTGGTAAATATTGGGCATTTTCAAGAATTTCCCGCATATGATCTACACCAGTATGGGAGGCTGCATCTAGTTCTATGAGATCGACCGATTGGCCTTGGTCTATTTCTTGGCATGTGTCACATTTTCCACACGGTTTTGAACTAACCCCTTTTTCACAATTAACAGATTTTGCGAAGATACGTGCAATGGTAGTTTTTCCCACGCCACGGGTTCCTGTGAATAAAAATCCATGGTGCAGATTGTTGTTATCAAGTGCATTAACAAGAGTTTTGATTGTATGTGCTTGACCAACCAACTCTTCAAATGTATGGGGTCTATACTTTCTTGCTAAAACTTGGTAATGTTTACTCATTAAGGTTAGTATTATCTCGTTGTGAAGGGTAGTGCCGAGAATAGGGTCCAACACAT
>CAZSHL010000187.1:0-1758 GCA_964606585.1 uncultured Piscirickettsiaceae bacterium | reverse complement strand
AAAAGTCAACACTTGAATCGATTTCAAAACCAAAGCCAGATGGTCGTGAAATAGCACTCACTCATCATTCCCGTAAAATATTAATAAAACTTGGTGTCTGGGCGCTTATTGACGAAGCTAAGGTAAGTCCGCTAAAAGAGGCAAAAGTATTTGACGGCGGTTCTGATTCTTTGTTGAACTTTGATGCTAAAAAATCTGCAATTGAAGCTTTGGGTTATTTAGTGCCAAACCATTTAATTAGAGCGGCTTTATTTGAAAGAGTCTCGCAAGCAGAGAATGTGACGATTTTGAATGAGTTGATGGTAGATGGAGTTAGCACTTCAAATACGAGAGCAGAAGTTTCACTTTCTAATGGTAAAAACATTAAATCTAAACTAGTTGTTGCGGCAGACAGTCGTTTTTCAGAAATTAGGAGAAAGATGGGTATACCTTCGGTTATGAAAGATTTTTCCAAGGTAATGATAACAACAAGAATGTCACACGAAAAGGCTCATAATCATGTTGCCTTAGAATGCTTTAATTATGGCCACACGTTGGCACTTTTGCCTTTAAATGGCAATGTTTCATCTTTCGTGTTAACGGTTCCAACAGATAAGGCAAATGAGATTTTAGAACTAGATGAGGAAAAATTTAACAAGATGGCAAGTGATGGCTTTGGTAATAAATTAGGTCAAATGAAACAGATTGGAGATCGGTATTCATATCCATTAGTTGGTGTCTATGCTAAGAAATTTAGAGCAACCAGATTTGCCTTGATTGGGGATGCTGCTGTTGGCATGCATCCAGTAACCGCCCATGGCTTCAATTTAGGATTAAGAGGTCAGAATTTGCTATCGTTGTCTATTAGTATGGCACTTAATAACGGTCTTGATATCGGTGCAGATTCAGTACTAAAAGAATTTGAAAACAGACAAATCAATCTCTCCAGATTAATGTATTTTGGTACCAATGGAATTGTTTCATTGTTTACTAATGATGATGTGGTAATTAAACAGCTTAGAAAGTTAGTGCTTAAATTTGCAAACCGCTTTCCACCAGTTAAGACTTTGATTACTCAACACCTTACAGAATCAAAAAAGAGTAATCTGATACCTTTTTAATTTTAGATCTTATGACAGCTGATTTAACTAATCTCAGAAAAGATTTTCGACAAAAAGGACTAAGTAGGTCTGACCTTGATGATAATCCATTTAAGCAATTTTCGCTATGGTTTTCTCAGGCAATTAAGTTTAGAGTTGTTGAACCCAGTGCCATGAGTTTAGCTACTGCGGATGAAAGTGAGATTGGTATTCGTACAGTTCTTTTGAAGCATTTTGATGACAAAGGTTTTGTGTTTTTTACGAACTATGGTTCAAAAAAATCCAAACAGATTGAAGTAAGATCTCATGCTGCTCTTTTGTTTCCATGGTTGGACTTAGAGAGACAAATAAAAATCGTTGGTAGTGTCGAAAAGATAACGAAAATTGAATCAGTTAAGTACTTTTCTTCAAGACCAAAAGATTCTCAGCTCGGAGCTTGGGCATCACAACAATCTGCAACAATTTCCTCAAGAAGTTTACTGGTCAGTCAATTCGAGTCCATGAAAAATAAATTTTCCAAAGGAGAGGTGCCTTTACCTGATTTTTGGGGAGGGTATCGTGTAGTACCTAGGAGTATTGAGTTTTGGCAGGGTAGGGAGAGTCGATTGCATGATCGCTTTATTTATCAGCGTTCAGAGAATGGTTGGAGTATTAGTCGATTGTCTCCCTAAGATACTTA
>CAZSHL010000186.1:0-1779 GCA_964606585.1 uncultured Piscirickettsiaceae bacterium | reverse complement strand
TCTTTGACATCAAACTCCTTATCATCTAGCTCCATCCTGCCGCTACCCTTCATAAACATATAGACCTCTTCTTGACCTTCATGTTTATGTCCGCTGGTAGATTTGTTTGGGTGCAGTAAGGTTGAACTTACGACAAGGTTATTAAGCGAGGTGTTGTCTTTGACGACATATCTATCGTCTTCCTTGACTATTTTTCCTTCAATATTGTATATATCCATGGCGTCCTCCCTGAATTTAAGATTTTATTCTATTAATCAATTTTTGTTGCTAGAAATTATCAATGACTTGAACTCCTTAGGGACTCCAATAGAGCTCGATAGGCTTATCTAAAAATGCATAAATTGGCATTTCTACTGCATCCTTTGAAGTGATTGCACGTTCAAGCGTGTTAAGTTTTTCTGAGCCACTCAAATGTAGTATCCTGTGTTTTGCATTAATTATTGTCGAATAGGTTAGTGATATGCGTTCATGAGGAGCATTTCTCGGTGTTGTGGCAATACATTTTTGAGAATTTTTCGGGTCCATAGCTTGCGATAATTCATCACAGTAAGGAAATAATGAAGCGGTATGGCCGTCATTTCCCATACCCAAAATTACGATGTCAAATGGCTGTTTAATCTTTTGCAGAGATTTTTCGCACTCGGGTTGACCTTCTATAGCACGCTTAGCACTTCCCATTAATGGAACAAAATTAATATTAGACGCTTTATTTTTTATTAGATGCTTCCTTACCAATAGTTCATTGCTGTCAGAATGTGTCGGATTTACCCATCTTTCATCTACCAGTGTGAGATCGACTTTTGACCAGTCAAGGTCGATTTTAGAGATCTCTTCAAAAAAAATGAGAGGACTCCGACCACCAGAAACAGCAAAACTTGCCTGACCATTCTGAATGATAGATTGAGATAATATTTGATAAATTTTTTGAGACAAATTTATCGCCAAAGCATCTCTAGCATTAAAAGTATGCCAGTTGACGCTTTCAGGTAAAAAGTCAGATTTTTTGTTCATCATACCAATTATGTCCATTCTGTTGAAGAAGGGCTTCACTTTCAATTGGGCCGTTGCTACCTACAGGATAAGAGTATAAAGGTTGTAAAGACTTTAGCCAAACTTTGTAAGTATTGTCACACCATTCCCATGCTAGCTCTATTTCGTCTTTACAAAGAAACAGGCTTTGGTTGCCCAATAGTATATCCAATAACAATCTTTGGTAGCCACTCGGTATTTTCAATAATTTTTGAGATTTAATAAAATCTAAACTCATTGGATCAGACCTTAATCTGATACCTTCATTGACACCGTGACGCTTTGTTAAAACTTGCAGAGATATTCCTTCTGTTGGATGTAAGCTTATGATTAAACTATTACCTATAGAACTTTTCTGATCCTGATCAAAAATAAAGTGAGCGTCGGATTTAAAATGAATAACAATATTGGTGACCTTTCCTGCCATCCTTTTTCCGGTTCTTATATAGAAAGGCGTTCCTGACCATCGCCAATTTGCAATCTCTGCTTTTATGGCTACAAATGTTTCAGTTTGACTTTTAGATCTAGCATCCTCTTCGTTCAAGTATCCGGGTTTTGTCTTTCCTAAAATCTTTCCATCACTATACTGGGCCCTGACCAAACTCTTTACAACGTTATTTTCAGTCAGTGGCTGAAGTGCTTTTAATACTTTGACTTTTTCATTTCTGATACTTTCATCGTTGAGTCGACTAGGTGGCTCCATAGCAATAAGACATAGAAGCTGTAGAATATGGCTTTGGACCATATCTC
>CAZSHL010000185.1:0-1809 GCA_964606585.1 uncultured Piscirickettsiaceae bacterium | reverse complement strand
GCTATTGCAAAAGAATTTGAACTTCCTGTCATTGCTGATGCAGCAGCTGCATTGGGAGCAAAGTATCGCGGAAGGGACATCGGAGAACTTGCAGATATCAGTGTGTGTTCTTTTAATGGCAACAAAACAGTCACCTGTGGGGGTGGCGGTTCTCTTTTTGGCAATAATGTGAAACTACTTAGAAAAGCGAGACATCTTTCGACAACTGCTAGACTTGGAACTGATTATGATCATGATGAAGTTGGTTTTAACTATAGAATGACTAATGTCCAGGCCGCAATTGGCTGTGCTCAGCTAGAACAACTTGAGAGTTTTGTTTTACGTAAACAGAAGATTAACGATAGCTATACTAAGGCTGCATGTGAACTTGAGAGGATAGAACCGTTTCCTGCACCGGAATGGGCTAAAAGCGCATGTTGGTTTTCTGGTGTTTTATTAGAAAATAGAAACGATGTAGATCATGTGTTGCAGGGTTTGTTAGAATTAGGTATTGAGGCGCGGCCATTTTGGAAGCCAATACACCTTCAAGCTCCATATAGAGGGTGCCCAAGAACTGATTTGAAAATTTCAGAAAAGATATGGCGAAAAATAGTAACCCTTCCTAGCTCTACTTCAATTACCGAAGATGAAATTATTTATGTCATCAATTCATTGAAAAAGGTATGCACTAGTTAAAAATTTAATGTGATTTTAAGTATTTAAGTAAAATTATTAATCATGATGTTTAAGAGACCCCATAAAAAATACAATACAACATCTAGATTATTTGTATTAACATAATTAATTATTTAATTAAAATAATATTTTCAACTTTTAGAGTTATAAATTCAATCGTAAGGTAAAAATGACGTGTATTATAGCTGAAGCTGGTATAAATCATAATGGTTCTTTAGATATGGCTATTCAATTAATTAGAAAAGCCTCCGAAGCAAAAGTTGATGTTGTTAAGTTCCAAACTGGTAAACCTGAAAGAGTGATTAGTCAGCAAGCTCCAAAAGCTGAATATCAAATCAGAACGACAGGTAAAGAAGAATCTCAGCTCGAGATGTTAAAAAATATAGAATTAAGTCAAAAAGATCATTTTTCATTAAAAAAAATATGCAATGAATATAATTTGGAATTCCTTTCTAGTCCTTTTGATCTAGAAAGTGTCACTTTTCTTTCAGATGAATTAAAAGTTTCAAGAATCAAAATAGCTTCTGGAGAAATTACTAACGCTCCTCTACTTCTAAAAGCTGCAAAAACTAAAAAACCTATAATACTATCTACAGGAATGTGTACTATGGCCGATGTTGAAATAGCTTTGGGAGTAATAGCATTTGGATATCTTGAATTAGATAAGTCACCATCTATAGAAAATTTTCATAAAGCATACATTTCGCAAGAAGGGCAGATTAAATTAAAAGAAAATGTCACTCTTCTTCACTGTACTACTGAATACCCCTCACCATATTCATCCATCAATTTGCAGGTTTTGGATACATTGAAGGTTTCTTTTGGATTGGAAGTTGGATTATCTGATCATTCACCCGGAATTTTTACACCCTTAGCAGCTGTTGCAAGAGGAGCAAAAGTAATTGAAAAACATTTCACTTTAGATCGAACTTTACACGGCCCCGATCATAAAGCGTCTCTTGAACCAAATGAATTAACGGAAATGGTAAAAGGAATAAGAGCTATTGAATCTACTCTTGGAATTACACAAAAATTACCAGATCCAGTTGAACTCAAAAACAGGAATATTGCACGGAAAAGTCTTATTGCATCAGTTGCTATTCAAAAAGGTGAAATTTTTACAAAAGAGAATTT
>CAZSHL010000184.1:0-1829 GCA_964606585.1 uncultured Piscirickettsiaceae bacterium | reverse complement strand
TGATGATGCGCTTTGGGGTACATAGGAGACCAGGCCATATAGTGGGATATATATCTAGTGGTCGAACATTTTTAGAAGGTTTTAGTTTGTTAACTTGAGAAGGAGTTTTTTATTTAATTTATCTTTTAAAACAAATTTTCCCATTAACATTGATTGAAATTGAATTGCTTGTAACAGTTTTTTTCATAACAAGTCTGTAAGAATTTGGTCTCTTAATTCTGGAATCATCTTTGTATTGTTTGAGTGTGATATATCATGCTGGTGGAATCTTATTGCTAATTGGCAGATTTGTTTCTTTTGACTGCTTGAAGATTTAACTACTATGCCATGATTTTGCAACGATTCTTCAACATATGCTTCTGCATTTGCAAGAAATTCTTGAACACCAACTAATCTTATTTTTATTGCAAGTTGCAATGCAACTGCCTCTCCATGAAATTTATATAGTTTTGGTTTAAAAAATATCTTTATTTCTCCTCTCTTTCCTCTGTCTCATGGTAAATAGTGAGTGATCGGCGAACTTGACTAATTAACTCCCGCTTACTAGATAAACCTGTGTGCTTACGAAGTATCTGAGAATAATTCATACGACCATATTCATTGTCTCTATAGACACGACAGTTTGTGTCAGTAGCTGTGCAAATCTTAAGCCCAGTACAGCCGTCACAAATTATTTCCTTATCATCTTCAAGTTGCTGTATAACCACGTCATTCAGCTTTGACCAAGAACTATATTTTGGAAACTCCTTGTCACATAGTGCATAAGCTGCCCTTGCACAAAATTTATCATCTCTTTCGCAATCTTTAACTTTTTCGTAAGTGCATTCTTCATAATTACAAGGACCGAAAAGGCAGACAGCTCTGGCATCGGTGATAGTAAAAAAGTTAACAGTTAACAAAGCTATAAAAACTAATGCGTATCTTGTTATATATTTTTCAGTTAATTTCATATGATTGTCCATTGATAGCAATAAAAAAGTCATCGGTCTCTTTTTGTGGAAATGTTCTAGATTCACCTATTACAAATAATATTAGCAGACTTGTTCTTCCCTGATGCATTCTAATTAATGAGGTAACAGGAGTGCCAGCAACTTCTTTATATCCTCTGAGTTGCATGGCAGGTCCAATCTGTGTTGTAACCCATGAAAGCTCTACATTCTGAAGACCGTTAGAAGATGCATAATTGAACATTATTGATCTTATTTCAGATTGATTCAATGAACCTAAAGAGGATGGGAAACACTCTGCCCTTAGATAGAAGCCCTTACCTTCATAACCTAATTGTTCCAGTGGCGAAGCTAATCCAGGCGTGTATATTTGCCTCACTTCAGGAGTTCCTGGAAATTTTACCTTAAAAGAACATTGATCAATTGAATGTGTTTGCCATTCTGCCCAACCATTAAAGCTGAACAATAGTGCTGATATGAGAATGAGGTGTTTCATTGCCTGCGTCTCTCCATATCTTCATGGTAATCATCTCGAGCCTTTCTACAGCGAGCATTAAGTTCTGCCGCTTCTTGATTACTTAAATACCTTTCATTTTTACCTTGATCCCAGCCAGCTCTATAATTACATTGCAAACCTTTATCGCTATCGCAACTTACAATGAACAGCAGAACTGATATAAGTATTAGTTTTTTCACCACTCATTAACTATACCAAACTTGACACCTGGAGGATAAACTGATAAGCTAAATGCTCTTAAATACTTTAAAGCTCTTTTAAGGCATTTAGAAGGTGGTCTACTACCTTCCTATTCTCTTCAAAAATAAATGCGTTAGAACGCAAATCAGAGACTCTGAGAGGTATTTTTGTGGTTGATCCTAAGT
>CAZSHL010000183.1:751-1869 GCA_964606585.1 uncultured Piscirickettsiaceae bacterium | reverse complement strand
ACCGATTGAACAAAGATGGAGTTTGGTCTTCAATGGTGCCATTTTGGAAGGAAAAAAATTAGTAAATTTTAGAAATTATAAATAAACTACTTCTAATCTTTTCTATAGTAGACTATCCTATTAAGTCTGAATAGACTCATTCAATTCAACTAACGCCTTTAATCCGATGTCGATGGTGTCACCTATAGCTGCATCGTAATCTATGATTAAGTCACTCTTTGTTGGAGCGCTGATGACTGTACAAATTGTTCCAGCACGATAACCCATCTGGCTACACAAATGAAAAAGTAAACTAGATTCCATTTCCATATTTAGAATCTTTAAGCCGTCAACATTAAGTTTTGAAAGACTGCCTTTGATATCAGGTAGCGTATTTTTTAACCCCTCAACGAAACGTGAAGATGGACCATAAAACCCTGGTGAAGATACAGTTATTCCAACTTCGAATGCAACGTTATGTTTCATTGCTTGATTTACCAAAGCATTAGTTACTTCAGTAGATGATTTTGACGCATAAGGAATAATTTTCCCCTTGAATCTTGATGTGTTGAGTGTGTCTTCAGTCAGAATTTCTTCCGTCGCCACTTCAATTTTTTTAACTATCTCATCTTCTTGAAGCTGATCGTAGTAAATCCCTGTGCTATCAAGGCCAACTGCATACGAAGCTATCGCTTGCGTTCCCGGCGTAATATCTGGTTGCACACCTCCTGAGGTTCCTAGCCTTATGAATGTCATCGGCGAGCAGTCGCTGTTACGTGTGCTATTTTTTAAATCGAATTCGTGGGCAATGAATGCTTCTACCAAAGCAATTTCAACATTATCCGTACCAATTCCTGTACCAATGACGGAAACTGGAATGCCTTTGTATGTTCCAGTAAAGGTCAGGTACTCTCTATTCGCAATCTCACACTCAATTTTGTCGAATTCTTTGGAAACACGAATTGCTCGAGCAGGGTCTCCAACGATAAATACATTTTCCGCAATGTCTCCCTTCTTTATACCTAAGTGGTAAAGCCTTTCATTCAAAACCACGATTTCGGATCTATCAATCATCGTGCTACCGGGTAACTATTTTATTTAGATTGAATGACATCTTCTTCTTTATTAATTATTCTTCT
>CAZSHL010000183.1:0-741 GCA_964606585.1 uncultured Piscirickettsiaceae bacterium | reverse complement strand
AACGTTGTCGCGGTGCGTATAAAAAATCAGTAGACTAATTAAGCCAATTATTAGAGTTGATTCAACATCGCTGGTCATTAGGTAGTAATAAAGCGGTGAAAGTGCGGTTGCAGCAAGTGCAGCCAAGGAAGAAACTTTAAATACTTTGGCGACTAACAGCCATACAAAGCCAAAAATTAACGCTACATAAAAGTCTATCATGATAAGCCCTCCAAGATAAGTCGCAACACCCTTGCCACCTCTAAATCGAAAAAAAACTGGAAAGATATGTCCTAGAACAGCAAAAAGTACGGTGAATGTTAATGCAGTTAATCCAAATCCATAATAACTTGCAATGTAGACTGGAACTGCACCTTTTAAAGCATCAAGGAAAAGAACTAGTGCGGCTGAATTTTTTCCTCCTAGCCTGAGAACATTGGTAGCTCCAGGATTATTTGAACCTTGAGTTCTAGGATCCGGTAAGCCTAATAATTTACAGATAATAACTGCGGTAGATATAGAGCCAATTAGATAGCTTAAAATTAAATAATAAAAATATGAATCAAACATTTCAACGAATTATTTATTTTGCAAATACCATAAAGTATGAAAAACAAATTATATCAATCAAACCCCCAAAGGTATGATATTAACTATTAATAATAATTTGGATAATTTATGGACATTATTTTTATAAAAGGCCTTAAAGTTGACACAGTTATAGGTATTTATGACTGGGAAAGGGAAATTCGTCAGGAGGTG
>CAZSHL010000182.1:0-1965 GCA_964606585.1 uncultured Piscirickettsiaceae bacterium | reverse complement strand
TGGTTTCAGAGTTTTGAGTGGCGGAGAGAGAGGGAATGTCGGAGACTTTCAATAAAATCAATAATTTGACCGCTATCTCTTATAAATATTGAGCTTTTAGTCTACTGCACTTGCTACAAACTTGCTACATTTTGCTACATTTGATTAGATAATCACATGTCTCCTGAAAGAAAACACCTCAAATTCAATGGCAGTAGTTGGGTATTTCAGAAGCGTATAAGCCCTGAAGTAGCCAAACTGCTTAATAGGAAGTCTGTTGTCTATACAAAGTCTCTCGGTACTGATTCTCTTAAGGAAGCAAGAGCATTAAGAAATGCTGAATTAGTTTATTTAGATAGACTTCAGAAGGCTGAACAAATGAATCCGAGTTATCAGGATGTTCTTGCTAGATATAAAACAATGGATGCACATGATTTGGATCACTTGTTTGTCAAAGTGGATGATGAAATGACTAGTGAGTATTCTCATATTGGACATCCTGAGTGGGAAGCACTATCAGATGAAGAAAAAGAAATGAGTGACTTACCAAGTTATGTTCGTGAGAAGGATGATATTGAATATAGAGTTCTTGCAAGTTTGACTGGTAATAATCCTGACTTTGAACCTCCTGAAAAATGGAGAATGAAGTTCACCGAAGCGTGTGACAAACTGCTTTTAGAATTAAAAGGAGATGGTCTTAAGCCTAAAACTCTTGGCAAGTATAAGAACTCTGTAAAACTATTTCTCACTTATCTTGGTGTTGAAGACTATTCAGTCTTTAAAGTTAAACGGATTGATGTCCGTAATTACATTGTATTTATGAAGGATTCTGACTACTCAGCCTCACATATAACTACTGCACTATCTAATCTAGGTATGATTTGGAATTATGTAAGAGATGTTGAGAATCTAAACACAGAAAATCCTTTTAGAGAACATAGAATACAGAAGAAAAAGAAAGGTCAAATTAAGAAGTTCTATAGGAATTGGAAGATAACTGACCTCAGAACAATAATTGAAGTACTAGCAGATGCACGAGATGGTTCTCTCGACCAACTTCCTGTTTACATTTCATGGTACACAGGCTCAAGAGGTGATGAAGTCTATGGAATTAAACCTGAAGATATAAAAGTAGATGAGAAAACAGACATCACATATATTGAATTTACAGATGGTAAGACTGAAAGTGCAATAAGAAAGTGTCCTTGCCATCCTGAGTTAATTAAAAAACTGGAAGACTTCAAAGGTTTTAAACGACCCACCTATGATGCTTATTCAAATGTCTTCTTGAGAATTAAAAAAGAATTAGGACATGAAAGCAAAAGATTTGCCTTTCATTCCATCAGGGGAAATACATCAACTAATTTAGAAAGAATGAACTGCCCTCCTCACTTAGCATCTCAGATAATTGGTCATGCAAAGAACAGTACATTTACTTATGACTATTATTCTGAAGGTGCAGGTTTAAAATTGCTGAATGACTATGTAATCAAACTGCCCACACTATGAGCTAAATAACAGTTTCAAGTTTCATATATTTTTCTAAAAACACCTTCCTGGTGCATAAAGTGAGGTAGACACCACCTATGTATAAAGATTGCAAGCTTCTCATGCCTATATCCCATATTTTACTTTATATAACAAAGACTTAAGAGTTTTCTAGGTATTTTGTCAACTTCACGGCTGTATATAAATTATTTACTGATTTACTGATTTACCTTTAAAAAACAATAACTTAAAGATGATTATATTTTCGACTAACTTTTAACTAAATATTTACACAACAAAGGAGAAAACAATGAGAAGACAAATAACAATCTGGGCAATACACTCTGTAATTGTTCTACCTATTCTGGTCTTTACTTTAATAACTTCACAACCTTCCAAGTCTGGAACAAATGAAGATGAAGTTGCAGTTGCAAATTGGCAAGTCTACAGCACTTCTCTAGAAGCGGTATATTTTGTGTAAAAACTCTTGCCAATGAG
>CAZSHL010000181.1:0-2002 GCA_964606585.1 uncultured Piscirickettsiaceae bacterium | reverse complement strand
ACGCCTCGATGCCTGATGCATTGTGGTCGTTGAAAGAGGGCAAGTCTGAAGCAGAGTTTGATCAAGATGTTAGAGACATAACAAATTTTCTTGACTACGTTGGCGAGCCAGCGAAATTAATTCGCACTAGTCTTGGCATTTGGGTTTTATTGTTCTTAGGGGTTTTGTTTGCCCTAACCTGGTTATTAAAGAAAGAGTATTGGAAAGACGTCAAATATGGCATATGGCGACCAAGAGACTAAATTCTGATACAATTTACATTTTTTCATAGCTCCCTGACCGAACGGCGCTGTTTTTTTATTTATTTATACAACTATGCTATCTAAACCGAACCCATCCTCAACCACCCTATACTCAGCCCCACAAGAACTAGAATCTCATGCTGTACGTTTTATCATGGCACACAAATCTATTGAGCGTGAAGTTTTAGAAGTCAAATTTGAAGAAATGCCTGATGAAATTTTAGAGCTTAATCCCTGCCAGACCTTACCAACCCTTTTCGATAGGGGTATGGTTTTATATGACCTAGCGGTCATTATGGAATACCTAGATGAACGTTTTCCCTTTCCGCCGCTTTTGCCTGTCGACCCCATTGAAAAAGCTGAAAAAAGACTCTTAATTTACCGATTTACACGCGCAAAAGGCTGCTGGTATGAGCTTGTTGATACTATTCTAAACGGCAATAAAAAAGACGCCGCTTCGGCAAGAAAAACACTCAACGGAAGCCTTATTGAGCTCCTGCCGCTGTTTTCTCACAAACACTATTTTAAAAGCGACTCAATGACCTTGGTTGATGTCTGTATTGCTCCAATACTTTGGCGGCTAAGCGTATTGGGAATAACCTTGGGAGATAAGGCCAAACCTATCTCCTCATATGCCAACAGGCTTTTTGAAAAAGAGGGGTTTGAGGACAGCCTTACTTTTGCTGAAAAGGATTTTATCCAGTAGCTTTCATGAGCGGCGTTGTTCCTTATCTGATTCGCGCCTATTGTGACTGGATTGAGGACTCGGCCCTTACGCCCCATATTTTAGTTGATTGTGAAAAAAATGGTGTTTTGGTTCCAGAAGGCTTTGAAAAAAAAGGAAAAATTGTTCTAAATATAAGCCTTTCTGCGACACAAAGCAGACTAATAACGAACGACTCCATTAGCTTTAAGGCAAGATTCAGTGGAAGATCTCAAAAGGTCGTGATTCCATGCACAGCGGTTCTCACTATTTATGCCCAAGAAAACGGAGAAGGCATGTTTTTTGGCGACAAATTCGAGAGAAATGATGACAAAAAAAATGGACCGAGCCTAACCATCCTAGACTAGCCTTTCAATCTCTGAACAAAATTCCTCTATGCCGTCCAAAGAAAAAGAAACAACTGGCGTTTGGGTGTACGCCATCAGGGCGTCTTTATTAGTCAGGCTGTTTCCCCTAACCTGGTTCAAAACAACACATGCAACGTTTAGTTTGTTTGCTTTTGCCGCTTCTAGTGTTAAAAGAGCCTGACTAATTGCACCAAGCTCATCAAGAACCACAATTAACAGTGGCAGCTGTAGCTTAATCGCCAGGTCAACATTAAGAGATGCTTCAGCTATTGGGGAATAAAGTCCGCCGGCCCCTTCAACAACCACAAAACTTTCGTCAGTCCCGCGACTACAGGCCAGCACTAAATCTTCCAGGGCAAGGTTTTTACCACTTTCGGTACTAGCTATTTCTGCGCTAGCTTCAAGCTCAAAACAATATGGGCAAACGTTTTCTAGAGCCTCTTTTTGTTGACATGCAGCAGTCAAAGCGATTGCGTCTTTAGGTACGTAGTTTTGTCCATTAAGCTTACACCCTGTTTCCACTGGTTTTCTAGCCTTAACATCTCGCGTTTGAGACATATGTTTCACAATTTCTACTGCAACAGTAGTTTTTCCTACGCCTGTATTGCTGCCAGTAACAAAAACACCCTTCATATCAATATTTTAGCCCAAGTTGGTGGATGCAAAGTCGTCATAAAAGTATAATGGCG
>CAZSHL010000180.1:0-2018 GCA_964606585.1 uncultured Piscirickettsiaceae bacterium | reverse complement strand
CTTCAAAGACAGACTCTATCCCTTTTGGATCGTATTTAACATTCACCAATCCAGAAACTGATTTTATTTCCTGCAGAAAAGAGGCATTAAAAATTACATCCCCATTTTCTATGTAAAGATCGATAATTTTTTCAGCGCTATATTTTGGACGGTCATGGTTGTTTGGCGTAAGTAGGCCGGCAATGATTATAGCGCCGGTACTAGCCCCAGAAAATAGATCAAAATAATCAAAAATTCTTGCATCAGGATTTTTAGAGAGTTGTTTGAGGCATTTTTCAAGATGTTTTAAGACAACCGCAGGAACTATACCCTTAATACCTCCGCCATCAATCGATAATATGCGAATTTTGGTTTTCATTTAAGTCTGACTTTTTTTTATTTTGACCAGATAAGTTCAGCGAAATGTCTTCTACACATTGACTGGTACTGGTCGTTACCACCTATCACGACCTGTTCTCCAGCGCTCACGACTTTGCCATCACTATCTAGACGCACTACCATAGTAGCCTTGCGGCCACAATGGCAAATTGTTTTAAGTTCATTGAGGTTATCAGCCCATGCTAACAAATACTGACTACCGGGAAACAATTCACCCTGAAAGTCAGTACGAATTCCGTAACACAGGACAGGTATATCCAACTTATCGACCACTTGTCCGAGTTGCCTTACCTGTTCCTTAGCAAGAAAATGACTTTCGTCAATCAGAACACAGTCAATTATCTCTTTATTATTCTGATTTGAGATGAGTTCAAAAAGATTGCTATCTTGGTTAAATAGCATTGCTCCTGCTTCTAAACCAATACGTGAAGTCACTTTTCCTACGCTATATCGGTCATCAATTTCTGCAGTCAATAGGAAAGGGGTCATACCCCTTTCTTTGTAGTTATAGGCAGATTGAAGTAGCGATGTTGATTTACCTGCATTCATTGAAGAATAATAAAAGTAAAGTTTAGCCAAAACACAACCTCTTCATTAAATAAAATAAAATAAAATAATATTATAACTCTTCGTTTGGCATCAACAGCCAACATCACTGCAGTTCCTCTATATTGAAATACTCATTCAGTATTTCAGGATTGTCTATAGCAGATTTATTCTCAATTGAGAGGTTATGAATTGCTTTTTGCACCGCTAATTCAACAATTTTTCCACTTTTAGTGCGAGGAATGTCTGAAACCTGCAAAACGATATCAGGAGTATGGCGAGGCGATGTATTATTTCTTATTTGTAAAATGATTCTTTGTTTCAAGCCATCATCAATTAACAATCCTTCTCTTAATTTAACAAACAAAACTATCCTAGAATCGCCTTTATATTCTTGCTCAACAACAATGGACTCTAGCACCTCTTTGAGTTTTTCAACTTGTCTGTATATCTCGGCAGTACCAATCCTGACACCTCCCCGATTGAGTGTTGTATCTGAACGACCATGAAAAATCATTCCTCCATGATGATTTAAACTTACATAGTCGCCATGACACCAAACATTGGGATAGTGCTCGAAATAAGATTGTCGATACTTTATGTTCTCTTCGTCATTCCAAAAATAGATTGGCTTTGAAGGGAAAGTCTTAGTACAAACTAACTCACCCTTTTCATTAGCAACTGGTTTTCCATTTTCATCCCAAACTTCAACCGACATACCAAGTCCTCGTGTCTGTAGTTCGCCACGATAGACTGGAAGCATTGGGGAGCCTAAAACAAAACAAGAAACAATGTCAGTGCCGCCAGAGATAGATGAAAGGCAAACTTGCGGTTTTACCTTTTCATAAACATAATCATAGCAATCAACACTTAACGCTGAACCCGTAGACAAAATCATTTTTATGGAGTGTAGATTATGAGTTTTACAAGGAGACAGGGCTTTCTTTCTAGTTGTATCAAGATATTTTGCAGAAACACCCATAAAATTAAATTTTTCTTGTTCAGCATAATCAAACAAGATATTGTCATTATTTTTTATAAATGGCGAACCATCATAAAGCATTAAAGTAGCTCCAGAAGCTAAGCTACTCACT
>CAZSHL010000179.1:0-2021 GCA_964606585.1 uncultured Piscirickettsiaceae bacterium | reverse complement strand
ACTCACAATAGTACTCACATTTAGATTAGTTATTTACTATCAAATCACTAAATAACTACCTTTCATTGATCGACACTTTTAATGGATTAACCATTTCAGTGTACTTTTTGTCCAAAAAAGCGATTTAAAAAAGATTGTGTTATAGTTATTTATAACAATGAAAAATACAACTTCACCCCTGTATTAATACTTTACTTTTTTTGTCCACGATACGTCCCATTTGCAGTCTTACAATTAATTAACTTAATACACAGGAGGTTTATTATGATTTCTAATGAACAGTGGGCTAGCCAGAATGAACTCGCTATCAATTCATACAAACTTACTAAAGAAAGTAGACCGAGCAATAAAGACAAGGGAAGACTAAGCGCAAAAGAAAGACGCAAGGATATGCTCGGAAGAATACTAACACCAGATGAAAAACGTGTAATTTCTTTAAGGTTTGGAATTGGTACCGACAACACTCTAACTTTGGAGGAGGTAGGAAAAAGTATGGGACTTACACGAGAACGCATACGACAGATTGAACAGAAAGCATTAACTAAATTACGGGAACATCCATCACTTAAGTTTCTAAAGGATTATCTAGATTAGTAGTTTAGTAACAATTACAATAAAAGGAGAGATAATGGAAAATTATAAAAAGAAGTGTCCTCATTGTGGCTCTACATCGACATTACCGATTGCTTACGGTCTTATGTCAGATGAGGCACACCAAGAGAATGCTAAAGAGGAAAAATATGTATGGGGCGGTTGTGTAATTTGCATAGATAGCTCGCCTTCAGATTATTGCAATAATTGTAAAAAATCTTTTGGTGGTGTTATTATGAAAAGACCTAAAAAATCTCAAAGCACAATAAAAGAAGATGGCACTAAATTACTGCAGAGGAAACAATATGAAGAATGAAGATTTTGACGATCTATACAATGACCTTAATACTGGACTCTATTCGGACCGTCAAATGTTTATGCATGAATTTGCTGCAATTTATCTTGATAAAAAAGACAAAGTAAAGTTTCTATCATGGCTGACCGAAAAAACCCAAATGCGTTATATAGATCCTCAAGAGGTCAAAGGAATACAAAACATCATCAATAAGAGTGCAACACAGCGATTAATGCTTGAACTCACTGAAAAAGACAAGCTAACTCAAAGAGTACGATTAATGAGAGCCAATAAACCTCTATTACACAAGGGGTTATGTACTCAATCAGAAATAAATGCTAAGGAGTACTTGTTTATCGTTGAAGATTTAAATAGCCATATTTATCATCCAAATAAACCTATAAAAAAGAAAGAAGTGCCAATAGATTATATTAATATCGATGATGATCTTCGAGAGCTAATGTTGCCTCTTGAACGGGTAGAAATGGAAATTGTTATTTTGCGTTTTGGCCTTCATAAAGACAAACCCATCTCGCTTGAAAAAATTTCCAAGAGATTGGGCAAATCTCGTGAATGGACACGTAAGAGACTCAACAATGCATTAGAAAAAATGAAAGTAAATTCTTAAAAAAATACAAGGAGTTAATAATGCCAAAATTAAAGCATACAAAAGATATGAGGGTTGTCTCTATTATTGTAGCCTTCTCAATACTGTCTTCAGAACTTTAAACCAAAATAATAGGAGAAAATATGCAGTACTTTAAGGACACAAGGGTTAATAGAGCTGGTTTAACAGCAGAACATTGGACTAATGAAACCAATAAATCAAATAGTTATTATATTAGTGGCATTGGTAGCATTATTGGGGATGAAGAATTTAGAAAGAACCTATGCATATTGATTAGTATAGCTTCTGCAGGAGGAGGAACAACTTGTCTCTCTATAGATATTGGACATGATGATTTACAAGCAATATTTAAATTGATAGCTAAAGAGGCTCCTGAGTCAGCTGCACTTTTTTCAGAATGTACAACAATTGCAATAAATAGTATGAGAAAGGAGTTACTGTATCTAGATGAACATTAAACTTCCAAAAATGAGTCCTGAAATCACAAATTTGAATGTTGAGCATAGT
>CAZSHL010000178.1:0-2148 GCA_964606585.1 uncultured Piscirickettsiaceae bacterium | reverse complement strand
TTTAATTATTGAGTCCTGACCGTAACCCATATTGACACACCACAAGCCTGACATACTGTCCAGTATCTGATGGCCATCACTATCATAAATATAAACGCCGTCAGCACGAGTAATAATGTGTGTTGCTGCTGGATCCTTTGTATAAGCGAAATCGCTAAATGATTGCATGTGATGCTGAGCGTTTCGATTCTGGAGCTTTTGAGTATTGTGAGTCATGGCATTTCCTTAAGAATTAATTAATAAGCATTTTCAAGAAATCAATTTTTTCATAATAAATTAAGTGATATAGTGTAATCCATTTTGAGTTTTTAACAATAATTTATTTATTTTTTTTATATGTAAACTAAAAATTTAAATATTTAATTAATACCTTTAATTTAATTTATATCGAAAATTTATGAATAAAGTGGCTAGTAATTTTTTGAAATCGCATCCTGATTTGGAGAAAGTTGAATTTATTTTTGTAGATATCAATGGTATACCTAGAGGCAAAAACACTTCACCAAAAACATTGATTAAAGCATTTAATGGTGACCTTAGAATGCCAGTTTCTAGCTATGCTCTTGATATTTGGGGAGATAACCCACAAGGAACAGGTTTAGTAATGTCAGGTGACGGTGACGGAATATGTAGACCGGTTGAAAGTTCACTTGCAATCACGCCATGGAATAATCGCCAAACAGCTCAATGCCTTGTAAGCATGGAGGATGGAAATGGTAAGCCAATATTTGCCGATTCTAGACATATTCTAAATAGCGTAATAAACAAATATACAGAGCTAGGACTTAAGCCTGTTATGGCTCCGGAAATGGAGTTTTATCTTATTGATAAACATCTACTGCGTAATGGTCACCCTCAGAGACCCTTAATTCCAGGTACAGAGAAAAGATATCAAGAGGTTCAATTACTTGATTTGATTGAGGTGGATGATTTTGAAGATTTTTTTGCGCTTGTTGAAAGGAGTGCACTTTCTATAGGTATACCTGCTGAAACAGCAATCAAGGAATGTGCACCAGGTCAATTTGAAATTAACCTACGGCATCATGACGATGCACTTTTGATGGCTGATCAAACATTCTTGTTGAAGCGACTTATTAAAAATTGTGCCCGCAAGTTCAATATGAATGCAACTTTTATGGCTAAACCCTTTCCAAATCATGCTGGTAACGGGATGCACGTTCACCTGAGCATTAATAATATGGACGGTAACAATGTTTTTGTGGCGGATAAAAACAAACAGCCTAAAGGAATCTTTGCTCATGCAATAGGAGGACTTCTAAAGTCTTCATCCGACTTTTTTTCTTTCTACGCACCACACTCAAATTCCTATAGACGCATAGTTCATAACGCCAATCATGCTCCTACTACTTTGAGCTGGGGTAACGAAAACAGAACTGCCCTAATCAGAATACCAGAAGCCTCTCCTAGCACAAATAGATTAGAGTTTCGAGCTGCAAGTGCTGACACCAACCCCTACCTAGTATTTGCCTCAATATTGTCAAGCGCACTTGTAGGAATCAAGAATCAATATCCTCTCGAAAAAGAAACCCTTGGAAATGCACACGAACAGCACGAGCCGATTCTTGATATGAGTTGGTCAGATGCAGTACAAAAAACTAGCAAATCAAAAACAGTAAAGAAGTACTTTGGCAAGCATTTCCAACAATGCTACCAATGCATTAAGGAATCTGAAATAAAAAGATTTCACAGAACAATAACAGATTTTGAATATCACTCTTATCTAAGATCACTTTGATAAAAAAAATGGTAGAATGATTTCAACAAGAGTCATTGATTAGTAATTAGTTAAATGATAAAAGTAGAAAGTTAAAATTAATAAAAAATGGAGAAGAAAGATGAAATACAAAGTAAATAATCTGCTCATTGCTTCAGTACTAGTTTGTTCGGTACAAAACGCATTTGCAGAAGAAAATGTCGTTCATGTCTACAACTGGTCGGACTATATTGACGAACAGGTGAACACTGATTTTACTGCCGCAACGGGCATTAAGGTGGTCTACGACGTGTTTGACTCTAATGAAGTTCTGGAAGCCAAACTCTTGGCAGGCGGATCTGGCTATGATGTCGTTGTTCCTTCAGCTGGATTCTTGGCAAGACAAATTCAAGCAGGTGTTTTCCAAAAGCTTG
>CAZSHL010000177.1:0-2279 GCA_964606585.1 uncultured Piscirickettsiaceae bacterium | reverse complement strand
TTGCACAAGAAGTTGGTCGTGCAATGGAAAAAAAGGAGCAAGGTAATATTATATTGATCTCCTCAATCTATGGAGTTGTGGGAAATGATCAGAGATTATATAAAGGTTCTAATTTGGCAGAGTTGTATGCAGATGAAGAAAGTGTAAAGGAAAAGGACCAAATATATTCACATTCTGTTTATCCTGTCGTAAAAGGTGGTGTAATATCATTAACGCGTTACCTAGCTGCATACTGGTGAGAAAAAAATATTCGAGTGAATTGTATCTCTCCTGGAGGTGTTTATCATGAGGGAGAAAATGAAACTTTTGTAAAGAAATACTCAGCAAAAGTTCCTCTAGGAAGAAAAGCAGAAGTTAGAGAAATTTCAGGTGCAGTTGTTTATTTAGCTTCTGATGAATCAACTTATGTAACTGGACAAAATATTATTGTTGATGGCGGTTGGACTGCATGGTAGAAAATAGTATATATAAAATCCTACTTTAAGTATTATTTAACACAATATTATTAAATTTATATTTTTTTCGAAATATCCATGAATAAATTAGATCAAATTTATAGTGAAAGTCTTAGTATAAATGACTACTCAAAATCATATATAAATTACCTTACATCTGTATTGAATAGTATTTCTTTGGATGATATTAAAAACTTTGTTGAGGTTCTATTGGAAGCCAGAGAAAGAGAGTCATCAATATTCTTTATTGGCAATGGCGGAAGTGCTGCTACGGCAAGTCATTTTGCTAATGACATTGCAATTGGGACAAGGACATATGAAAAACCTTTTCGAGCAATAAGTCTTTGTGATAACCAAGCAGTTATCACTGCAATTGCTAACGATTATGGTTATGAGCAAATATTTAGCCAACAATTGCAAGTGTTGTTAAAAAAACAGGATGTAGTTATCGCTATATCTGCATCAGGTAATTCACCTAATTTAGTTCAAGCTATTGAAACTGCAAAAGAGATTAGTGCTATTACTGTTGGCATTTCAGCATTTGACGGTGGAAAGATGAAAGAAATGGTTGATATATCTGTTTATGTGCCAACAAAAAAAGGTGAATATGGACCCGCTGAAGATGCTCATATGGTTCTCGACCACCTCGTATCAAATTATTTAATGCGTTTGGTGAAGGGCTCTAAATGAGTGAAATATTATCTTTGTTAATAATCGTTTAAGATAAAAATGGAATATGCTTAAAAATCAATTATCAAATAAAGAATTAACATTTGGATCTTGGCTGACTCTTGGGAGTCTGGCAGTTACAGAAATTATGGCTAAAGCAAATTTTGATTGGCTAGTTGTAGATCTTGAACATAGTACTATAAGCATAGATTTAGCAGGTGATATGATTCGAATTATTGATTTATGCGGAGTTACACCTTTGGTTAGATTAACTTCGAATGATGCTAATCAAATTAAGCGTGTTATGGATGCAGGAGCTGAAGGTGTTGTAGTTCCTATGGTTAATTGTGCTCAAGAGGCAAGAAATGCAGTTGAGGCGACTCGTTATAGTCCAAATGGAACTCGTGGTGTAGGACTGGCTCGTGCGCAAGGTTATGGTGCAAATTTTCATGAATACCTTCAGTGGCAAGTCAACGAGCCTGTTGTTATTGTTCAAATTGAACACATAAACGCAATTGAAAAACTGGAGGAAATTCTAACGGAATCTGGTGTTGATGGTTTTATTATTGGTCCTTATGACTTGTCTTGCTCAATGGGTATACCTGGTCAATTTGAAAACGATAAATTTATTGAAGTTATGGAACATATTCGTGATACTGGGCAGAGATTAAACTGTCCAGCTGGTTTGCATATTGTTGAACCAGATGTGGAAAAACTTGAAGAATCAGTTATTGAAGGATATATTTTTATCGCCTATAGTGTGGATAGTCGCATGCTTGATGTTGCTGCGCGTGAAGGTATTAATAAATTCAAACATATAAAAAAATGAAAGTGATTGGTGTTATACCTTCACGTCTTAATGCAACCCGCTTTCCAGGTAAGCCAATGGCCAATATACATGGTATGCCGATGGTTGAGCATTGTTATCATCGTACCAGACTTACTCCAGGTATCTCATCAACGTATGTGGCTACTTGTGATGATGAAATTGTTCAACATATCCATAAAATAGGGGGTAATGCTATTTTGACAGCAGATAGCCATAATAGTGCTATTACAAGAACTGCCGAAGCTATGCAAATTATTGAAGAAGACTTTAGAGAAAAAATTGATATTTTGGTGATGGTTCAGGGCGATGAACCATTAATTAAGCCA
>CAZSHL010000176.1:0-2288 GCA_964606585.1 uncultured Piscirickettsiaceae bacterium | reverse complement strand
ATACATTTTGCATAGCCAAAACTCGATTCTAGCCCAAAGACTTACTAATGAACTACAAGGGGAACTAGAAGAACGAAAAAGTCATTTTCGTATCCATACAAATCTTTCTGTTGATTTGAAAAAGTTTAGGGATCTTTACGGGGTTGATATCAACATTCTTAGTAAAACATTTGATTATTCCCGAGTCGCCCTGTTGCTTAGCGATATGGATTCAACTCTCATCACAAATGAAACTATTAATGATATTGCAAGTCCTGACATAGCAGACAAGGTATCGTCAATTACTGAGCAGGCTATGCATGGAAGTTTAGATTTCACATCCTCATTCAAATCCAAAATTTCCTTACTTAAAGGGACAAAAAGTGAAACCCTTGAAAAAGTCTACAATGAACAACTGAATTTGAGCAAGGGTGCTCAAGAGTTCATTAATTTTTTTAAACTAATTGATGTCAAAATCGCTGTAATTTCAGGCGGGTTGTCGTACTTTGCTGAACGTCTGAAAAATCAACTAGGGTTTGATAATTATCGAGCTAGCGAGATAGAGATTAAAGAAAACTGCTTAACCGGAAACGTCATTGGTAAGGTCATTGATGCTGATGCAAAGGCTCAATATGTTCAAGAATTATGCGTTCAATACGGTCTTGAAAAAAACCAAGTCGTAGCTATAGGTGATGGTGCTAATGATTTAGAAATGATGAAAATTGTTGGTCTCTCGATTGCATATCATGCCAAACCTTTGTTACAGAATAATTGTGATGTTGTGATTAATTATGGTGGCTTAGACACAGTTATAGATTTTTTCGAACTGATGTAAATTATCAATTTATAATTAAGTCATGGAAATAACAACGCCCGCCCTAGTCTTTCCGGCAATATCATTATTATTCATAGCCTATACAAATCGACTACATTCAATCAGTGTGCTGATTCGATCAATGACAAAAGAAGACAGCAAGGAGCCGAAAAACAAGCAAAAAAAGGAACAACTTGAAATATTAAAGAAGAGGGTTGTTTACATTAAAAGAATGCAGATTTTCGGAATATTGAGCTTTATTTTTTGCTTATTGACAATTATCTGCCTTTATATTGGAGTAGACACTATTGCCAATTATTTGTTTGGATTTGCACTATTGATGTTAGTTACTTCCTTGCTGTTCGCATTGGTAGAAACGCTTCAGTCGACACATGCCCTGAATATTCATCTGAAAAATTCAAACTACTGATTGTATCAACAATTCTAGACTAGAAAAAGCCTGTATTTCTCAATAAGGCTCTACAAAGGAAAATAGACCTCAACAATCAAGCCGCCACCCGTACGATCTTTCAATTCAAGCTCGCCGCCATGGATGTTGGCAATATTTCTTGCTATACCCATTCCCAAGCCAGAATGAGATTCACTTAGTTTGTGCTCCAAACGATAATATGGCTTAAAAACATTTTCTTTGTCGGTATCGCTCAACCCAGGACCCCTATCCATAATTTCTATGATTATTCCATTTTTTAGCTTTTTCCCTTTCACTTCAACCCCTTTGCCGTAGGTCAGTGCGTTATTGATTAAATTAGAAAAGAGTCGCTCAACTGCGAGAGCTCGCCCTTTCATTGTAATGTTTTTTTGCATATCGAATTTAATGGGAAGACCAAGAATCTCTTCTTTATTAAGAATTGCACCTAGCATGTCAGTTAAATCAATATCACTAGTATGCTCAAATTCAATACCATCTGATATGATCTGTAAACTTCCAGTTACCATAGTTCCAAGGTAGTCCAAATCTCCAATCAAATTTTCTCTTGTAGTTTTATTCTTAATAGATTCAACCCTTAATCTTGCTCGAGTTAGAGGTGTTTTTAAGTCGTGAGAGATCGCCGCGAATGAGCGGTCTCTATCGCTAATAAATCTCTGTATACGCTTGGCCATTGAATTAAATGCACCTATCATGGCCACCATCTCTTTGGAGCCTTTTTCTTCTAGTTGACGCGGGTTTCTTCCTTTACCAAGAAGGTCTGCCTGATGAGCCAATACTTTGAGTGGCAGAACAAGCCATCGAACAAACAAAAAAGTTAATAACAGAACTGTAAGCGATACAGCCAAAAGATTAAATATTCTTTCACCAGTAATCCAATCAACACCTAGCAACAACTCTCCTTTGGGAACGACCGCCGCCAAATACATCCATTCACCTGTGTCCATAGGAAATTGAATGACTGCAACAGGACTTTCATCTCCAGGCTCAAAAAGTGCAAATCTTTTCCATTCTGGTGATAATGAAACCATCAAGTTGTCACCTGTT
>CAZSHL010000175.1:0-2351 GCA_964606585.1 uncultured Piscirickettsiaceae bacterium | reverse complement strand
TTATGGCTAGATCACTTAGAAAAGGACCATTTGTTGATGAGCATTTAATTCAAAAAGTGTTAAAAGCTCAAGAAAGCAATGATAGAAAACCAATTAAAACTTGGTCACGTCGTTCCGTAGTAGTGCCAGAAATGATTGGCTTAACGATTGCTGTGCATAACGGTCGTGCGCATGTACCAATATCCATCAACGAGAATATGATAGGTCATAAATTGGGAGAATTTGCGGCAACACGAACATTTAAAGTTCACTCTGGTGACAGGAAATCTAAAGAATAGGTTGGAACAATGAAAGAAGTTAAAGCTATACACAAATATGCAAGGATCTCACCTTTTAAGGTTAGATTAATTGCTGATCAGATTCGAAATAAGCCCGTTGAACAGGCGCTAAATATTTTAACTTTTAGTAATAAGAAAGCTGCTGTTTTAGTAAAGAAGGTATTGAATTCTGCAATTTCCAATGCTGAACATAATGATGGTTTAGATATTGATGAATTAAAGGTCAGTAGTGTTTTAATTGACGAAGGATCAACCATGAAGAGAATTCGCCCTCGTGCAAAAGGTAGGGCAAATAGAATTTTTAAACGAACTAGCCACATTACTGTTGGCGTAAGCGAGTAAATAGTTATGGGTCAAAAAGTAAATCCAAAAGGTATCAGATTAGGAATCATTAGAGATTGGGACTCTAAGTGGTATGCCAATAGTAAAGATTATCCTAAATACCTTCTGTCAGATATAGAAGTCAGAGACTTTTTATTTAAAGAGTTAGCTTCAGCCTCTGTTAGTCGTATAAGCATTGAGCGTCTATCAAATAATGCAAAAGTTACTATTTATACTGCTAGACCAGGCATTGTAATTGGTAAAAAGGGATCAGATATAGAGCGCTTAAAGATATTAGTTTCAGAAAAAATGGGAGTTACTGTACATATTGCAATTGAGGAAGTTAAGCAACCAGAACTCGATGCAAGATTGGTAGCTGAAAATATTGCTCAACAACTTGAAAAGCGTGTGATGTATCGTCGTGCTGTAAAGAGAGTTTTAGGCAATGCTACTCGTATGGGTGCGCTAGGAATTAAAGTGATGGTAAGTGGTCGATTAAATGGCGCTGAAATTGCTCGATCTGAGTGGTATAGAGAGGGACGTGTTCCACTACATACCTTCAGAGCAGATGTAGATTATAGTTCTTTCGGTGCAAACACTCAATATGGCGTAATTGGCATTAAGGTATGGATTTTTAAGGGTGAAATTTTGGACCATAGAAAAGGCACTTTAGAAGAAGTTTCTGCACGTGGCTCAGAAAAGCAAATAGGCAAAAGATAAAGGAAATTAGAAATGTTACAACCTAAACGTACAAAATTTCGAAAAGTTATGAAGGGGCGTAATCGCGGATTAGCGACTGGACATAATGTTAGTTTTGGTGAAATAGGTTTACAGGCCACCGGCAGATGTCGTATGACTGCTAGACAGATTGAAGCAGCACGCCGTGCAATGACAAGGCATGTTAAGCGTCAAGGTAAAATCTGGATTCGAGTTTTTCCTGACAAACCAATCACTAAAAAACCTTTAGAAGTGCGTATGGGTAAAGGTAAAGGTAGCGTTGAATATTGGGTTGCACAGATTAAGCCAGGACAGATGTTATTTGAAATGCAGGGTGTTGAAGAAAACATTGCAAAGGAAGCTTTTGAGCTTGCATCTGCAAAACTCCCTGTTAAGACAACAATAATTAAACGGATGATAATGTAATGGATGTTAAAGAACTAAGAGATCAAGATGTTTCGCAACTAAATGAAACTTTAACGTCACTTTTAAAGGAGCATTTTGAATTACGCATGCAACATAGTAACTCTCAACTAGCTGACTTGACTAAGCTTGGCAAAACAAGAAAATCAATTGCGAAAATTAAAACAATCATTAAAGAGAAGCAATTATGAACGAGTCAAATTCAGTAGAGAGAGCACTAACTGGCAAAGTAGTCAGCAACAGTCGTGACAAAACGATTGCTGTCTTGGTTGAGCGAAGAGTGCGTCATCCGATATATAAGAAATATATTAAACGTAGCACCAAAGTACATGCCCATGATGAGAACAACGAATGTGGATTGGGAGATGTTGTTAGAGTTTCTGAATCTAAACCTTTTTCAAAAACTAAGTCCTGGGCTTTAGTAGAGATAGTTGAAAAATCAGTGGGAATTGATTAATTAATGACATTGTAGAGAGAAGAAAAATGATTCAAATGCAAACAAAATTAAATATTGCTGATAATAGTGGTGCCGTTAGAGCTATGTGCATCAAGGTATTGGGTGGATCAAAAAGACGTTATGCGAGGGTAGGAGACATTATTGTTGCCTCCATA
>CAZSHL010000174.1:0-2354 GCA_964606585.1 uncultured Piscirickettsiaceae bacterium | reverse complement strand
TATCAGCCTGCCCTGGAGGAGACTGTAGCTCTTCACATTCAAGTGACTCAGCAACTTGTCATCCTTTAAAGGTTGAAATTTATAAGCCAAATCAAGATAGCTTGAATGACTGGCAAGCGCCAACAACCAACAAGTATTCTGGAGGTCATGGTTACAAATGAAACTGGATGTCATACAATCACATATAGTTAATGGATAGTTATGATTACATTATTGTCGGAGCTGGCTCTGCTGGCTGTGTATTAGCCAACCGATTAAGTGCAAATCCTGATAATAGCGTTTGCCTTATTGAAGGAGGTGGTAACGATAAAAGTCCATGGATTAAAATTCCAGCCGGACTTTCCATGTTGTATGATCACAAGAAATTTGATTACGCATACAAAGGCGTACCTCAAAAACATTTAAATAACCGAGTTATTACAGTAAATCGTGGTAGATGCCTTGGCGGGTCTAGTTCTATAAACGGCATGATCTATATTCGCGGTAACAAGAATGACTACGATAAATGGTCTCAAATGGGTTGTACAGGTTGGTCTTATGAAGAGGTCCTACCTATATTTAAGGCACTTGAAAATGACCAAACAGATGGAGACAGCAAATACCACTCGTCAAAAGGAGAATGGCCGGTCGTTAAACCTCAAGACGTTAACACAACTGCTGAACGCTTTATTAAGGCAGGAGAAAAAATTGGCTTGCCACACAATCCTGATTTTAATGCTAGTTCACAATTAGGTCTTGGTATCTATAATGTAACCCAAAACAAGGGCGCTCGAGTCAGTTCATATACGGCTTTTGTAGAACCTATTTTATCAAGGTCAAATCTTACAATTCTTACCCACGCAAAGGTCCAAGCATTAGATATTGAAGATGATTATGCTAGCACAGTAAAGTTAGAAATTAATGGTGCATATAAAAAATTAACTTGTAACAAAGAAATTATTCTTTGTGCTGGTGCAATAGAGTCGCCTAGAATTCTTCTCGCATCCGGTGTTGGCAATAAAAATGAACTTGACGAGCTAGGAATCACTTGTAAGCACGACCTAAAGGGAGTTGGTAAGAATCTTCAGGACCACCTGGATTCTATGGTTACAGTTCGATCGAAAAAGGCCGAATCAATAGGCGTTTCATGGAAATCATTATTGCCCCATGTCATTACTGCTCCATTTAAATACTACCTTAATAAGATGGGATGGTGGACAACTAACTATGTTGAAGCAGGTGGTTTTGCTCAAACTAAATACGCTGATAACAACTACCCCGACATACAATTCCACTTCACTCCAATCTATAGAAGTCATCGCGGCAAGAAATTTGAATTTGGTCATGGCTACTCACTTTTCACTTGTTTATTAAACCCTCACAGCAAAGGCTCTATCAAGCTGACTAGAAACGGATCGAAATTCAAAATCCTCATTGATCACAATTTTTTATCAGACCCAAGGGATGAAACAATTATGATTGAGGCCGTAAAAAAAGCTAGAGAAGTCTTAGTATCGACAGAATTTGATGAAGTGCGTGGCAAAGAAATGGCGCCAGGGAAAACTCTAAAGAGTGATGTAGAAATATTAGAATACATAAGAAAAACAGCATTGACAGTCTATCACCCGGTAGGAACTTGCAAAATGGGAATTGATGAACTTGCAGTAGTCTCTCCATCTAATCTGAAGGTAAGAGGGATGAAAAATCTACGTGTTATTGATGCCTCAATTATGCCAAGCATTGTCAGCGGCAATACTTCGGCACCAACCATGATGATTGCTGAAATGGGAGCGAGAATGATACTGGATAAAACATACTCAGAATAATTTTAAGGCTGCATATGGAAAATTTTCGGGGTATTTTATTCATGCTTCTAGCCATGGCTGGATTCGCTCTTGAAGATTTATTTATTAAACTTCTTTCATCACATATACCAGTATCACAAATTTTATTTATTCTTGGATTTGGTGGAACCACAGTATTCATAGTCATAGCGCTTCTAACACATGCACCAATTCTGCACAGAGATCTATTAAATAAGCCAGTTATCGTTCGTACAATATGCGAACTCTTTGCGGCATTGTTCTTTACTTCAGCAATTGCTCTAACACCACTTTCATCTGTAGCATCAATTTTAATGACAACCCCATTAATGGTGACCATGGGCGCTGCGATATTTTTTGGAGAAAAGGTTGGCTGGCGTCGCTGGAGTGCAATAATGGTTGGATTTTTTGGGGTTTTATTGATATTGCGCCCAGGATTTGATAGCTTTATGCCGGCCTCGCTACTAGCTGTTATTTCAACTATATTTTTAGCAGTAAGGGATTTGGCGACCCGAACCATGCAGATTGATATTTCTACAACAACAGTCTCAA
>CAZSHL010000173.1:0-2368 GCA_964606585.1 uncultured Piscirickettsiaceae bacterium | reverse complement strand
TTCCAGTTTCCCTCTAGTACATGTCTACGACTAATGACAATATCTATTTCATTGGCACCAGAATCAACTGAGAATTCAATCTCTTTAAGTCTAAGTTGGAGTGGTGAAAGGCCAGCGGGAAAACCAGTTGAAACTGCTGCAAGATTAATATTTGTTCCTTTTGTTCCTTTTTTTGCAGCACTTAGCATGTCATGATAGACACAAACAGCGGCAACACTTAAGTTAAGTGGCTCAATCCCTAATTCTCTCTCTAGACTTTGGTTAATAGGCTGTTTTGCTTTACTACAAAGTCTCCTAACTCGAGCTTCTGTATCATCTCCAGAAAGGGTTGTTAAATCCATCAAACTGATTGCTTTTAGTAGCCAGGCAGCTTGGTTTTCTTTTTTGATGCTTCGCCTAGGACCATAACTACTGCATCGCCTCTCAACGGCGCTTCGATTGACCGATATACTCGAAACCATGTCAAGATTAAAATCCAACCCTGGGTTTCTCATATTCTGATCAGTAGGCTCTGATTTTCCAGATCCAACCAGGTTAAGAATTTTCTTATCCTGTTGAGTATTTTGATTATTAATTAAATGTTTATTAGTATTCATAATATTTGTACCCAATCGATGTTACTGGCTTTTTAGATACGAAATTAAGATTTTCTCTACAGTATCTGCTGCTTTGTTTGCAAAAGCAATAGTTTGATCATGACTAATTTCAGTATCACTCATCCCTGCAGCATAATTCGTAATGACTGAAAGAGCGCATAGCGGTATACGTTGATGACGAGCTAGAATGACCTCTGGAACAGTAGACATTCCAACTGCATCCGCTCCAAGCTTTTTTACTGCCCTAATTTCAGCAGGTGTTTCAAATTGCGGTCCACTGAACCAGGCATAAACACCTTCATGAAGCTTAATATTGTTATGAACTGCAGAAACTCGCATATCATCGTTTAGTTTAGGATTATAAGCATCAACCATGTTAACAAAGCGTTCATTACCATCAGCCCCGAACAATGGTGATACTCCTGTCATGTTTATATGGTCAGTAATTAGCATAACGCTTCCTGGAGATGCATCCTTCACAGTACTTCCAGCAGCATTTGTTAAAACTAAACTTTTACACCCAATAGCACCTAAAGTTTGAATGGCAATTGCCATCACATCAGCCTTACCTTGCTCGTAATAATGAGCTCTACCTTGCATTATTACAACACTAACACCTTCGACTTCACCAAATAATAGTTTTCCTGCATGACCGCCAACACCAGCTTCTGGAAATCCAGGCAAATCATTAAAGTCAAGACTAACTTGAGTCTTTAAATTGTCGCAAAACTGTCCTAAACCTGAACCCAAAACAAGTCCAATTTGAGGTTTAAAGTCTTTTATGTGTTGATTGATAATCTCAACACATTCTTGTACTTGACTCATTAAAGGTGCTCCGGCCCAAATGAATTTGGAAGTAGTTCAGATAAATGGATGCGATCCTTAATGCCATCAGGTGAACACATAATGACCTCGGTTGTAGAGCTGGAGAACTCTCTTATTCTCTGTCTACATCCACCGCAAGGAATACCACCCTCATCATTTTTAGCCATAACATAAATCTTTTCGATTTTCTTCTCACCACCCATTATCATTGAAGCAATTGCTGAGGCTTCAGCACAATTTCCAAGAGGGTAGCTAGCATTTTCTACGTTACAGCCACTATAGGTGTTCCCTTTATTAGTAACTATTAAAGCCCCTACAGGATATTTAGAGTAGGGGACATAAGCATTATTCATAGCTTCTTTTATTGCAGCAATGTAGCTTGATTCATTCATATCTATAATTCCTTAATGTATGGCTGTGCGGAAGCTTTTGGAGGTATCGCCTTTCCAATAAAACCAGCCAACAAGATGACGGTTAATAAGTAAGGTATGGCCTCAATTAATTGTACTGGAACTTCGCCAATAACAGGCAATACTACACCCTGAAGTCTTAGTGCTAAGGCATCTAAAAAGCCAAATAAAAAACATGCAGCCAAGACTTTATATGGATGCCACTTTCCAAATATCAGTGCTGCCAAAGCAATAAACCCTTGGCCTGCTGTCATCTCTTTTGTAAACTGCGCGTTGTGAGCGATTGCAATATAAGCGCCACCAATACCACACAAAATTCCTCCGATAAGCAAAGCTTTATAGCGCAAACCCTCAACAGATAGTCCAGCAGTATCTACAGCTTTTGGATTTTCACCAACAGCTCTTAAACGAAGCCCAAATCGAGTTCGATATACTATCCACCATACTAATGGGACAACCGCAAAAGCTAAGTAAACTAAAACATTGTGACCACTAATTAATTCTCTATAAATAACTCCAATTAACGGAATATGATCA
>CAZSHL010000172.1:0-2407 GCA_964606585.1 uncultured Piscirickettsiaceae bacterium | reverse complement strand
GATTCTGGTGAAGCAGATATCATAGAACGTATTCGGTCTTGTGCAAAATTAATTAAAAGTGAGGGTTTCCTAGTTCTTTATGGTGATACCCTATCAGATATAAATATAAAACAATTACTACAATTTCATTCTAAGCATAAGGGCCTTGCTACAGTTACTTTGTGGCCAATGCGAAGCCCATTTGGTGTTATGGAAATTGGAGAACAAGAGCGTGTTGAGTCATATCTGGAAAAGCCGATACTTAATAAATGGGTCAATATTGGTTTCTTTTATTTCTCTTCAGAATTAATTTCAATAATGGATCGTTTTGAAAAATTTGAGAGTTTTATCGAATACCTGATAGATGAACATGAATTGTATGCTTTTAAACATATCGGCAAACATATTACTGTTAATACTCAGCAAGAACTCAATGAAGCTAAACAAAACATCAAATCGTTAAAAGTAAATCACGAATAATTATTGGAAAGATAAAAATATTTTTTAAAATAGAAACTAATTTTGATGGATTTTGAAAAAGTAAAGAGATTTTATGGTTGGAGTCTAAAATACTCCTTTGAGAATGCATTAAGTGAGACTGTCGATTGGTGCGAAAAGTATCTACAGGAACAGAATGGACTTTGATATTACAGTTGTCATTCCATATTACAATGAGGAACAATCTCTTGATAAAACGCTAGAATTAATCAGCAGTCAAACAATTCACCCAAAAGAAGTAATATTTATCAACTCATCTTCTAAGGATGAGAGTAGTAAATTATTGGACAAATGGATTGAACAACATCAAGGAGAAAATGGTGTTCATTACAGAAATATTTTTGAATATTCAAATACACCCTCATCTTCGAAAAATATTGGTATCCGTTTAGCTAAAACTGAATGGATTGCTTTCATGGACTGTGGTTTGTTATTTCCAAAAAACTGGCTTGAGTTACAGATCTTGTATATTAAAAATAGCGGATTAGATATTGTTTCTGGAGTATGTGATTTTAATGGAACAAATGTTATTGATAATTGTTGTTTGGCGCACACCCATGGTTATCAGCGACAAAGAGTAGTAATTCCTGCTACTCTGGTCAGAAAATCAGTATTTGATAAGGTAGGCCTTTTTCTCGAGAATCGTCGATCTGGTTATGATTATGCATGGAAGATATACTTGAAAAAAGCAGGCTTTGTGCGTGGGGTTAATCTAGATGTAGTTATTAGCCACATTGGAGTGAATTTTGCGGACTCATATGTTTCTTTGTTTAAGAAGATGGTATTGTATTCTAAGCCAGCAGTTGCAATTCAAAATTACTATATGCCATATATATACGCTGCTATAGTTTTTTTCCTCTGCTTTTCTATGTTTTTTAACCTCTGGCTTATAATTTATTTCATATTTATCTATATTTTGGCTAGATGGTTTTTTATTCCAACAATTAAATCCAGAGGGATTGCAGTATTTCGTGATCACCTGCTTACGATTATATACATGCTACCAGTAGGAATTGTTATGGACTTTGGCAGGCTTATTGGCATATTTCAGGGAATTTATTTTTATCATCTTAGTCGCAACATGAATTCCAAAAAGAAAAATTGAATTCTAAATATTTTTGCTGTTTTTAGTGTAATACATTTTGCTTTTACAAAATGAACTAAAACTGATCAAAATTAAAGACTTGCCACTGAGTAATTTTCTCTGAAATATTCAGCAGCATTAATAGAAGCAAGGGTTATACTCTTAGATGGATTTGCCAATGCCTGTTCTAGAGTTAACCGCTTAGAGACAACACTGAAGACTCTATCAATGTCGTTATTATGTATTAATCTTTCATCATCTTCGACCGAGCCAGCAATCATAAATACTAGACATTGATATCTCTTAGCGCTTTTAGCAACACCAATGGGTGCTTTTCCTCTTATGCTTTGACTGTCAAAACGACCCTCACCTATGATAACTAAATCAGCGCCTTTAATTTGATGCTTGAAATCTATTGCATCTAGAATGATATTGATGCCACTTTTGAGTTCTACATTGAAAAATGCAAGAAAAGCCGAGCCTATTCCTCCAGCTGCTCCAGAACCTGGAACTTCTGAAACATCTTTTTTTATTGAGCTAGTTATAATGTCAGAATAGTGTGTTAGGTTGGCATCCAGTTGAGCAATCATTTCACTATCAGCACCCTTTTGTGGCGCAAAAATCACTGAAGCACCTTGTGGGCCAAGTAATGTATTATCAACATAGCAGGCAACCTCAAAACTGACGCCTTGAAGACGAGAGTCTATTTCGGTAGGGTCAATACTACTAAGAGTGCTCAAACTTCCAGCACCTGGGTTCAGTTCGTTTCCTGAAAAATCAAGAAGACGAACACCTAGAGCTTGCAACATACCTGCACCGCCATCATTACAAGCACTTCCACCTAAA
>CAZSHL010000171.1:0-2453 GCA_964606585.1 uncultured Piscirickettsiaceae bacterium | reverse complement strand
CCTTAGACAAAAATTGTGAAACCTTCAAAATCAATGAAATTCAAATGAATGATATACGTCAAGGTATTGTTCATGTAATTGGTCCAGAACAAGGAGCCACTCTCCCAGGCATGAGTATTGTATGTGGTGACTCTCATACTTCAACTCATGGTGCACTAGGTGCTCTTGCATTTGGTATCGGCACTTCTGAAGTAGAGCATGTACTTGCGACAGGGTGTTTATGGCAAAACAAATTAAAAAACTTTAAAATTGAAGTCAATGGAACTTTAGATCGTCATGTAAGTGCTAAAGATATTGCACTTTACATTATAGGTCAAATAGGTACAGCCGGAGGTACTGGCTTTGCTATAGAATTTTGCGGCACAACCATAGAAAGCTTAAGTATTGAAGGAAGGATGACACTATGCAATATGTCAATTGAGGCGGGTGCTAGAGTTGGTATGGTTGCAGTTGATGACAAAACGATTGAATATGTTAGGGATAGGCCTTTTGCTCCAAAAACTGATCAATGGGATTCAGCTGTTGCTTATTGGAAGACACTTCATACTGATAGGGATGCACATTTTGATAAATCAATAGAGTTTAACGCTCATAATATCAAGCCTCAAGTTACCTGGGGTACATCCCCAGAAATGGTGGTAGCTATAGATGGATCAACGCCTGATCCTGGAAAAGAGAATAACAAAATTAAGGCAGATAGTATTCGCAATGCTCTAGACTATATTAATCTAAAACCAAATATAGCTATGAACTCTATCTCAATCGATAAAGTTTTTATTGGTTCTTGTACGAATTCAAGAATAGAAGATCTTCGCGAAGCAGCTGCCGTGGCTAAAGGAAAAAAAATTGCAAACAATATAAAACTGGCGCTAGTTGTTCCAGGCTCAGGTCTAGTAAAAAAACAAGCGGAAAATGAAGGTCTCGACGAGATATTTATAGACGCTGGTTTTGAATGGCGTGAACCCGGCTGTTCTATGTGCCTTGCTATGAATGCCGACAAACTTGAAGCTGGGGAAAGATGCGCAAGTACCTCGAATCGTAATTTTGAAGGCCGCCAAGGACAAGGATCCTTTACTCACTTGGTTAGTCCTGCTATTGCTGCCGCAAGTGCAATTGCTGGTCACTTTTCAGGAGTCGATTAATGAAAAAATTTAGTACTCTTAAATCGATTGCAACACCTCTAGATAGAGCGAATATTGATACTGATGCGATTATTCCAAAGCAATACCTAAAATCTATAAAGCGTAGTGGTTTTGGACCTAATTTATTTGATGCTTGGCGCTACTTAGATCAAGGTGAGGTAGGTATAGATAACTCTAAAAGACCAATCAATCCAAACTTTATATTAAACAATCCAAAATACAATGGCTCTAGAATTTTATTGACGAGAGATAACTTTGGTTGCGGATCGTCCAGAGAACACGCACCGTGGGCCATAGAGGATTATGGCTTTATAGCTATTATTGCACCAAGTTTTGCCGACATTTTTTATAATAACTGTTTTAAAAATGGAATTCTACCCATTACACTTAATAGTGATATAGTAGATGAGCTATTTGAATATCAAGGTGAAATAGAAATTAATCTAGAAAAACAAATCGTTAAAGTGGATGACATAAACTATCACTTTGACTTAGATTCAGAACGCAAAAGAAGACTCATTCATGGACTAGATGACATCGACTTAACATTGCAATATGAAAATCAAATTCGTTCATTCGAGAAACAACATTTAAAAAAATACCCTTGGTTATGATTGGTCAACTAAAAGGAAAAATAATTAGCAAAAATCCTCCAGAAATTCTCTTTGAGGTTGGAGGGATTGGTTATGAATTACTCTGTCCAATGTCGACTTTTTATGAACTTGATAATAATAAACAAGATTTTTTGCTTTACACCCATCTCAGTATCAAGGAAGATTCACATACTCTGTTTGGTTTTATTACTAAGGATGAAAAAAATCTTTTTAGAGAGTTAATTAGAGTTAATGGTGTAGGTCCAAAAGTAGCTCTCGCTATTTTGTCTCATTTATCTACAACCTCTCTTGTTAATTGTATTATCAGTGAGGATGCTGAATTACTGGCTAAAACACCCGGAATAGGTAAAAAAACAGCTCTCAAAGTTATTGTTGAACTCCAAGATAGACTTGACAAGGTTGAACTAACTAATATTTCAAGCACTACAATGAAAAGCAAGGTGATGGATAATCCAAACACAAAGCAGGCACTGGCTGCTCTTCAGTCGCTTGGTTTTAAAGCAAAAGAGGCTAACAAAATGCTTGCAACTATAGAGGATCATACACTTTCCACAGAACAACTCATTCGCCTTGCGTTAAGGAACAAATAACTAAGCTGGCGACTTCTTAATAAATTTCTGCTTAATTCTCCCCAACAAATTAATAAAATCGTAATTCATCAAATACATACAAGGTAATAGAATTAAGGTTAGAAAAG
>CAZSHL010000170.1:0-2508 GCA_964606585.1 uncultured Piscirickettsiaceae bacterium | reverse complement strand
TCAAGACAAACATCGCTCATGGTTTTAACAGCATTGACTGGATATTTGCCAACGGCAGTTTCTGCTGAAAGCATAACTGCATCTGTGCCGTCTAGAACTGCGTTAGCAACATCAAATACCTCTGCCCGAGTGGCAATGGGATTATTAATCATTGACTCTAACATTTGTGTTGCTGTAATCACAGCCTTGTCACTAGATCGTGCTAATTTTATAAGCCGTTTCTGTTCTGCTGGTAACTGTGGATCTCCGATTTCAATCCCTAGATCTCCACGAGCAACCATAATTCCCGCTGACTCATTTAATATCTCTTGGATTACTTCTTTTGCTAATGATTCAGCTCGTTCAATTTTAGCGATAACACCTGCTTTTGATCCCGCCTCTTTTAGAAGCTTTTTAGTTTCACGGACATCATCTGCATTAACAGGAAAAGATAAGGCAACATAGTCAGCGTTTGCCTTTGCAGCAATCAAAATATCTTTCTTATCTTTATCAGTTAAGGCTTTAGCACTCAATCCTCCACCACGCAAATTGATGCCTTTACCACTGTATAAAATACCTCCTTGAATAACTTTTGTTATAATCTTCGAACTTTCAGAAAGTTCCACTTTAAGAAATATTTTTCCATCATCTAATACTAAGACATCCCCAGCTTTAACATCATCGGGTAAAGACTTATATGCAATACCTACAGAGTTTTGATTGCCTTCGTTTTCATCCAAATTTGCATCGAGTGTAAATTTGGAGCCATTTTTTAATTCAACTTTGTTATTTTTAAAAGAAGATATACGAATTTTTGGACCCTGAAGATCCATTAGGACACCAATATAGGTGTTGTTTTCTTTGGCATAGTTTCTTACAGCATCAACACGACCTAAGTGATCTTCCTTTGTACCGTGAGAAAAATTTATACGCACAACATTGACCCCCGCATCTAATATGCCATTTAATACTTCCGGCTTATCAGTTGCAGGACCTAGGGTTGCTAAAATTTTAGTTCGTCTCATAATAATTAATCCTGTAACCTTGATTCTAGTATTTCGACAACTGGCAGTTTCTTGCCTTCAAGAAATTCTAAGAAGGCGCCGCCACCGGTTGAAATATAAGAAATATTTTCTTCAATTCCGTATTTGTCAACTGCTGCAAGTGTATCTCCACCTCCAGCAATAGAGAAGGCATCAGATTCTGCAATAGCATTAGCTAAAGACTCTGTGCCTGAAGCAAATTGATCTAATTCAAAAACACCCACTGGACCATTCCAAACTATTGTACCTGCATTGCGCATAATATCGGCTAGTTCATTGACAGAGTTTGGTCCAATATCAAAAATCATATCGTCTGCAGCAACTTTGGAAGCAGCTTTAATATCAGCATTTGCAAACTCAGAAAACTCCTTGCCACAAACTACATCATTTGGTATAGGAATTTCACAGTCATCCATCAACGCTTTTGCAGTAGGAATCAAGTCATGTTCACACAAAGATTGACCAACACTGTGACCTTGAGCTGCAATAAATGTATTTGCAATTCCACCACCAACGACAAGCTGGTCAACAATTTTAGAAAGAGCTTCAAGAACTGTGAGTTTAGTTGAAACCTTTGACCCTCCTACAATAGCGACCATAGGTCTTGCAGGATTATCTAAAGCCTTTCCTAGAGACTCTAACTCACTCGTCAAAAGTGGACCTGCACACGCAATGGGTGCATATTTTGCGACACCATATGTAGAAGCGTGTACTCTGTGTGCAGTTCCAAAAGCATCTTGTACGCATATGTCACATAAATTAGCCATCTTTTTGGACAACTCGATATCATTCTCTTTTTCACCTTCATTGAATCTTACATTCTCACACAATACGACTTCGCCATCCTTAAGCTCAACTCCTTCTAGCCAGCCCGAAACTAGCTTGACCTCTTGGCCTAATAAATTAGTCAAATGTTCAGCTACAGGCTTTAGGGAGAACTTTTCTTCAAACTGACCTGCTGCTGGTCTACCAAGATGTGAAGTTAACAACACTTTTGCCCCTGCCTTGATAGCATGAATAATTGTAGGTAGAGAGGCTTTAATGCGTTTATCACTCGTTACTTCACCATCTTTAATTGGTACATTTAAATCCTGTCTAATGAGAACGCGTTTCCCAGATAAGTCTAAATCTGTCATTCTTAGTATGTTCATAATTAGCTCTAGATTAAATGAAGTTTTACTGTGTTACATGTTCAGCCAAGCGCAACAAGTTGCAAGTATAGCTGTACTCATTGTCATACCAAGAAACCAGTTTCACAAATGTTGAATCCATTGCCATACCAGCTTCAGCGTCAAAAGTTGAAGCGCAAGTACTACCAACGAAGTCAGTTGAAACCACCTTCTCATCTGTGTAGCCTAAAACTCCCTCCATGGCTCCTACTGAAGCAGATTTCATTGCAGCACAAATAGACTTATAGTCGGCGTCACTATCTAACTCAGCAGTTAAATCCACTACTGAAACATCAGAGGTTGGTATACGAAAAGCC
>CAZSHL010000169.1:0-2514 GCA_964606585.1 uncultured Piscirickettsiaceae bacterium | reverse complement strand
TAGGAATTCCAAAGGAAAGGTTCACTACTCATGGTTTTAGGGGTATGGCTAGTACCATGTTAAATGAGCTGGGGTTTAGAGGTGATATTGTCGAAATACAGCTATCACATACTGATTCAAATAAAGTAAGAAAGGCTTACAACCATGCTCAATACTTGGATGAGCGAAGAGATATGATGCAGGCTTGGTCAGATTATCTAGATCAGCTTAAAGGCACCAGTCCTAAATCAAAAGATACTGTCTCTTTCCTTAGTAACTGAATCAATATAGTCCTCTAATTTGCCAATTATTTCTTCAATTACAGAGGAATACGAAGGGATTAGAGAAGACTTATTACACAAGCTAACCTCACATCTATCTGCGCATTCTCGAAGCTTTAATTCCCCTATGAAGTTAGAGAGCTGTTTGATATTTGGAAAGTAATGTCTCCTAACTTTTTTTCCTCTTTGCTTTTCAATTAATATCCAGTTGTTATTATCTCTCGAGAGGGAAAATCTATTATCAAGGCAATGATTCACGACTGACTTCCGTTTCTTGCATCTTTCTTTTCTTCAATCCAGTTATAAATATCTTCTAATAGCCAGCCAGAACTGCGTTCTGCAAGTTTGAGTTGCCTAGGGAATTTACCTTTTTTAATTAAGCGATAGATGGTTGCACTACTAAAGGTTGTTAGCTCTTTAACTTCAGCTAACTTTATCAATTTGCGGTTATTCATTTAAATATCTGAGAATGATGGCTTCTATTGTCGTAACCAAATTTAGGTTTGTCAACATCATTTTTTCAAAAAAAATACCACGTTGTGGCAAAACCAGCAGATTTCCTTTTGTGATAGGGCTTTTGAGTCGGTTTCTTTTTAATATTATATGCGTTATTACTCCGATTTTTTCGCCGGTTTTTTAGCCTTTTCTGCCAGTCAGTATGGTATTGATTGCTAGACTTTCACCATCGACATAAGTTATCGGTATCTTAATCTCGTTTATCACTAATCTCTGGCAATAAATTTACCCAATCTTTATCCATATCCTCCAATACCTGCATTACCTCGTCATCTATCAATTGGTGAATGTCATGTTGATCAGTCATGCCGGTGATCGGCATTGAAACTCTATCTGCAATAGTTTGAAATGAATTTCTAACAGATCGTGCGGCAGAAAATAATGTGCGTCTTATCTCATCAGATCTTACGAGATCAGTACGTAGTTCGGCATTTTTTAGGGATGCTGTTTCCCTATTTTCCTTGGCTAGTTTTGCTCTCTCCTGTACTAAGTCCAACCCATCTTCACTGACATGGCCTGCGGCTCTGCGACCGAGCCACTTAACAATCGCATGTGATGCTTCTTTCAAACTCATGTCCAGATGCCAGGTCTCGTTCGATTTCATTTGATTAATACGGCCTTGCGATAATCCGGTGATCAACACCAAATTTTTTTCACTTACTTTTTCACTTAGATCAATCATTAATTAATACTCTTTACCAATTCCCTGTAACTAATAAAATAGAGGGCTCGCGAATAACCCTCAATAGATCGCGCTGGAAGGACCCGTTGATTAAATTTCTTTTGTAAATACCCCACTTGTGCAGCAGCTTTTTACTCAGCGTGTCAACGCATCTGTCAACTTCCATGCATTGGTGAGTTAGGAATTTATATTCATACTTCACGTATTCATAGATTTCTTTAGCTATACCAAAATGATTTAGTTTTGATTCAGTGTATATCTATCACTCCTTTAGCTAACATATCAAGTACTTCTTCAGTGGTAAATCGTGTAGATGAACCAAAGGGATCACCATCTTGAGGTTCAAGTTCAACTAATGTTTCTTTTGCTTTTTTTTCATCCCCTTTATATATATCTTTTTTATTATTTAAATCTTTCTTATTAATACGTGCTGATTTCCGCAAGTTGCTAAAACCCACATTTGGGTTTTCGATATTTGGGTCAGCACCCTTAATGTCATTACTGGTATTTGGCTCAGCCTGAATGCTGTTATTGGTATCTGTTGATGCAATAAGGCTTAGAGAGGTAATTAGGCTATATTTACCAGTGCCATCAACGCTTTTGTTGTAATTTACCCAACCTCTTTTTTTAAGTTCATTAATGGCGTTTAAGATTGACCTTACGCCATCTGGAAATTGGGCGGCAAGGGAACGCACGGTGAAGTTATAGTTGTCCGGCTTACTGGCCATGTGGCAGTAAAGTCCTTTGGCCTTCCAGCTTAAAGTTGGGTCGTTCAGCAGTTCATTTGGTATTTTTGTATATGAGCCTTTGAGTGCTGAAAACGTTATCACACAGACTCCACTTGCTCTATGCTCAGATCGATGAAGGCGAGGTAATTTGCGGTTTTCGGCATGAACCCTTACACCTCGTATTCCTGAGAAATGTCTTTCTTCTTCCAATACTGGATATTCTGTTGGTTATATCCAAGCACCTGAACAATCTTCTGTTGCGAACCGAAGTATTTAATTGCCTCTTTCATCAATGTATATTATATAGATTTTTTTTGAATTTTTTTCC
>CAZSHL010000168.1:0-2519 GCA_964606585.1 uncultured Piscirickettsiaceae bacterium | reverse complement strand
ATCGTGGATATTTGAGTCGTCTTTATTGTGCTGAAGATTTTAAAGAAGTTGGAATTAATAAACCAATTGCACAAATCAATCATACTTTGACAAGAAAAAAAGGAACAATTAGGGGCATGCATTTCCAATATCCGCCTCATTCAGAAACCAAGATAGTTACATGCATTCAAGGTGAAGTTTACGATGTTGCCGTAGATCTTAGAAAGGGTTCTCCAACATTTCTTCATTGGCATGCTGAAATATTAAGAGCAAATGATAGTTCCGCTCTTTTTATTCCAGATGGTTTTGCTCATGGGTTTCAGACTATGACCAGTGATTGTCAATTGCTTTATTTTCATACAGATTTTTATATACCTCAGAAAGAGGGTGCAGTTAATGCGTTTGATCCTCTTTTGAAGATTGATTGGCCACTTAAAATTTCAGAAATTTCAGAGCGAGATCGCAATCATTCTTTTATAAATATTGAATTTGCAGGCCTTAAAATCTAATGAAATGCAGACATTGTCATACAGAACTTAAACATACATTTATTGATTTAGGAATTTCTCCACCATCTAATGCTTATCTTACAAAAAAAGCATTAGATGAGCCAGAAGCATCTTACCCACTAAAGGTTATGGTATGTGATTGTTGTTGGTTGGTCCAAACTGAAGATTTTGTCAGGGCTGATGAAATGTTCTCTATGGACTATGCTTATTTCAGCTCATTTTCTGCCTCTTGGTTAAATCATGCGAAAAGCTATGTTGATTCTATAACTTCAAGATTAAATCTTGATGAAAACACAATGGTGGTCGAGATAGCAGCTAATGATGGATATCTTCTTCAATATGTTAAGAATAAAGGTATTCCATGTTATGGGATAGAACCTACTCACAATACTGCGAACGCTGCAAGAGAAAAAGGTATCGAGATTATCGAAGATTTTTTTAATTCTACAAAAGCAGAGCAACTTGCTAAACAAGGTCGTCAGGCAGATCTAATTGTTGCTAATAATGTTCTCGCTCACGTGCCAGACATTAATGGTTTTGTTAAGGGTTTTTCAAAACTTCTTAAAGTAAATGGAGTATCAACTTTTGAATTTCCTCACCTTCTTAATTTAGTGGAAAAATATCAATTTGATACCATTTATCATGAACACTATTCATATCTTAGTTTTACTACTACTTGTGCAATTTTAAAATCAAATGGCATGACAGTATTTGATGTCGAAGAGATAAAGACTCATGGAGGCAGCTTAAGAGTTTATGCGCAACGAAGTGATACAGGCAAACAACCAGTTAGTAAAAGCGTATCAGAATTACAAAAAAAAGAAAATGAAATAGGAATCAACAGTCTTCAATTTTATAAAGGATTTCAGAAAAAAGCAGAGCATATAAAATTGGAATTTCTATCATTCCTGACTAAAACAAAACGAAATGATAAAAAAGTTGTAGGTTATGGAGCTGCTGCCAAAGGAAATACATTGGTGAATTTTTCTGGTGTTGGTCCTGACCTACTTCCATATGTAGTTGATAAGAATATAGAAAAACAAGGAAAATATATGCCTGGAAGTCATATTCCAATTGTCGAAGAATCTAGATTAAAGTTAGACCAGCCCCATTATGTCGTTATTTTCCCATGGAATATACAGCAAGAAGTTATGGAACAATTAAAGTATATTCAAGACTGGGAAGGGAAATTTGTAACTTTTATACCTTGTAAAAGTGTTATATGATTAAAGTAGCAGTAACCGGTGCAACTGGTTTTATTGGAAGTCATATACTAAAGAAACTTAATGAGTTGCCTATAGAACTTATAGCTGTTACGCGTTTAGCAAACTCAGATTTACTTTCTTTAAATAATGGCAAATGGATTGAGATGGATATTGAAGATCCACCTCATCAAGCTTTCTCATATTTGGGTAAACCTGACGTTCTCCTGCACCTCGCTTGGCAAGGATTACCTAATTATAATTCTTTACATCACTTACAATCAGAGTTACCTATTCAATATAATTTTTTAAATAATCTTATTTGTCAAGGTTTATCTTCAATTGTTGTTACAGGCAGCTGTTTTGAATATGGTATGCAGAATGGATGTTTATCTGAAGATTCAGAAACAAAACCGTCTAATCCATACGCCATAGCAAAAGATTCGTTACGTCAAAGACTTGAAACATTGAAGAAACAATATGATTTCAATCTAACTTGGGCTAGATTATTTTATATTTATGGAGATGGGCAGTCCGAAGAATCCATTTATTCTCAATTAAAGACATCAATACAAAATTCTGAGAAAAAATTTAATATGTCAGAAGGAGAGCAGTTACGTGATTTTTTGCCAATTGAAAAAGTTTCCCAACATCTGATTAATTTGGCTATTCTGAATAAAAATATTGGCATTGTAAATGTTTGCTCTGGAAAGCCAATATCAGTTCACAAATTAGTAAAATCTTGGTTAGAAGAGAATAATTGGAGTATAGAGTTAAATCTTGGATATTACCCATATCCAAATTATGAACCTATGGAATTCTGGGGTAG
>CAZSHL010000167.1:0-2619 GCA_964606585.1 uncultured Piscirickettsiaceae bacterium | reverse complement strand
ATGACTTTGCCCACTGCCTTGGGGATGCTATTGAAGGAGTAACACATTCTCTATGTACTCTTGAATTTCAAGATAACCGTAGACCATATGATTGGATTTTAGAAAATTTAGACGAATTTAATAAGGCAGATAGACCTCATCAGTATGAGTTTTCAAGGCTAAATCTTGAATATACTGTTATGTCTAAAAGAAAACTTCAAAAACTAGTTAATGACAAGCTTGTATCTAGTTGGAATGACCCAAGAATGCCTACAATATCAGGCTTACGTCGTCGTGGCTATACTCCTGCTTCAATCAGAGATTTTACAAAACGTATTGGAATTTCAAAAGTTGATAGTGTTATTGATGTTGGAATTCTTGAAAGCTCTATTAGAGATGATCTAAATGTTGTGGCACCTAGAACAATGGCCGTAATAAATCCAATTAAATTAGTAATCGAGAACTATCCTGAAAATAAATTAGAAACTCTTCAATCCCCAATTCACCCACAAAATGAGGGAATGGGCAAAAGGGAAATTTTCTTTGGACGTGAACTATATATAGAAAAAGATGACTTCTTGAAAAAATCACCTAACAATAAATATAAACGTTTGGCGTTGGATAAAGAAGTGCGCTTAAGAAATGCTTATGTAATTAAAGCTAATCGAGTTGAATGTGATAAAAATGGCAATATATCTACCATATATTGTACTTATGATCCAGAGACACTGGGTAAAAATCCCACTGATGGTCGGAAAGTCAAAGGAGTAATTCACTTCGTTGAAGCAAGTAAAGCATTAGAGGCTGAATTTAGAATTTACGATCGATTGTTTTTAGATCCTAATCCTGGGAACTTTGACGACTTAAGTTCTGTCATAAATCCCGAATCTATTAAAGTTAGGATAGGCTTTATAGAACCAGCAATGCTAAATGCAAAGCCTGAAATGGCCTATCAATTTGAAAGAGTGGGATATTTTTGCCGTGATAACAAATCAGATAAACTAGTATTTAATAAAACTGTCAGCTTGAGAGATTCCTATAAATAAGTTATTTCAACTTACTATCAAATATTTTTTGTAATAAATCTAAACCACTTTGCTTAGCTAGCATAGCTTCGATAATTATTGTTTTAACCCTACAATACAACTTTTGATAACCTTTTCCTCTAAATATATATTCTAGCCAGCCCTTCTGTTGCAATCTTCTATTTATATTATCAACCTGAGCTTTAGACGGAAGCACTAATTTTTCAGAAGCTGATTTTTTTCTAAAAATAATTCTAAGATTTGACTGATTTTCTATTGTAATTACTTCAAAGTAAGGGCTTGCAGCTGAAATCAAAGTTGCCTCACTAAAATAGTGAATATGTGCCTTGAAATATATATTATGAGGAGATGCATCATTAGTCTCAATATTAGGTACTTCTATAAACAAATAACCTTTGTCTATTAATAATCCCCATAACTTCTCAAATGTAACTACTGGATCTGGAATGTGCTCTAAAACATGAAACATAGTTATCACTTGAAATTGACTTTCTACATCACTTAACTGCCCTGTTTTAATATTAACACCATATTCATTTTGAGCATAGTCTGAGTAACCAATATTTGGTTCAACTCCTTCTGATTCAAAACCTGTAAGACCACAAAGGTAAGTAAACTCACCTCCTCCAGCACCAACATCTAGAAGTTTCCCTTCAGCTATACCATTTTTTTGCAAAAAGGTTATTCTATCTATCGCTAAATTTCCTGCACGTAAAACATGCTTTAGTTTTGGAGCATACGTTTTTTTATAATCTTGGCGATATTCAGTTGTGTAATATTCTCTCACCTCTTCCTCAGTAGGTATTGGATTTTGTTGAACCATGCCACAAGATTTACAAAATGATACTTTTAAATAAGCATTATTCTTTGCGTCCCTATTAGATACAGTCAAAAAATTATTTTGATTACATAAAATACAACTCATAACTTTATAATAATCCTTTTCCAATCATAATTAGGTCAAATAATACGTTTATACTTATTCACTCAACCATTTTGATACAATTTCTATTTCGTTATACCTAGTTAAGTCAACTTGCAACGGTGTAACAGAAACAAAATTATTATTAATAGCGAAAAAATCAGTCCCTTCACCATTGTCAGCCTCTTGTCCATTCTCCCCTATCCAATATAAAGAAGGGTTTTCCTTATCCTGAAAGCTTGGTTCAGACTTATGGCGATTACCAAGACGAGTGCTCTTAATACCTTTGATTTTTTCAATAGGAACATCTGGAACATTAACATTAATAATTGTATTGTGCGATAGTGGCGCCTTTTCAATCTTCTCTACCAATCTCTTGGCAATAATTGCAGCAGTATCAAAATGCTTACATTCCCAACTAGCAAGAGATATAGCTATTGATGGTAGACCTAAAAATCTCCCCTCTATTGCGCCAGCTACCGTTCCAGAGTAAATCACATCATCACCTAAGTTAGCACCTAAATTAATGCCAGTTACAACAAGATCAATAGGCTCCTTAATGAAGCCACATAAAGCTAGATGAACGCAATCACTTGGTGTAGCGTCAATTGCAAATACATTATCTTCAATTTGAATAGGCTTTAGTGGCGCGTCCAGTGTTAGCGAGCTACT
>CAZSHL010000166.1:0-2625 GCA_964606585.1 uncultured Piscirickettsiaceae bacterium | reverse complement strand
CATGGGTCTTGATAGAGAATCAATTAGAGCGGACAGATCACAAACATCTTGGTCAGTTGATGACCTATGCTTCTGGATTGAAGGCCGTCACCATAGTATGGCTGGCAACCAAGTTCACGGAAGAACATCGATCTTCGCTTGACTGGTTGAATCAAATCACAGATGATAGTTTTAACTTCTTTGGATTAGAGATAGAACTATGGAAGATCGACGACTCTTTGATTGCTCCAAAAAATAATGTTGTATCTAAACCAAATGATTGGAGTAGGTCTGTGGTTGCTGCTTCTAAATCAACAGAATTATCTGACTCAAAACTGCTTCAAAGAGATTACTGGGCAAGATTCTCCGAATTTTTGATTGAAAATAATTCTTCTCTCCAAACACAAAAACCAAGACCTCGTAATTACATGAACATTGCGATAGGGAAAAGTGGAGTTCATCTGTGTGCAGTAGCATCTTATTTAAATAGTAAGACAAAATCTTGGGACGGCGGTGAAATTAGGGCAGAGATATATATTAAAGGGCAATATGCTAAAAGTTACTATCATCAGTTTCATGAAAAGAAAGATACGATCGAAGAAGTGATTGGTGAGCCTTGCATCTGGTACAATCCTGAAAATAAAAAATCGGCTGGGATATATTTAAGAAAATCTGCAAAGATAAAAGATAAAACCGATTGGGAAACTCAACATCAGTGGCTTTTTGAAAAATTAGAATTATTAGCCAAGGCATTTAAACCAGAATTAGCCTCGCTTGTTGATGAATAAGAAGGGTTGTAAGGTCTGCTAATATTTAGATTTAATTAATTTAAGGAGGTATGCTATGACTCCAAATGGATACGATACAATTCAAGGTATGGGCCCTGATGTAGATGTAAAAGCCATTAAGAAAGAAGCCGAAGAAGCACTGTTGGCAATATTCAAAAAACATAAACTAAATTGGCACAAAGCCAGGTACATATTGGATAAGGTTGTAGACCTATCAGAGTTAATGTAAAGTGAGAAAGAGAAGATACTTAAAAATACAAGACTGTTTTGAGTTTCAATGCCCACAACGTTGGGAGCATTTGGAACCAAAAGATCAGCCAGGGGTCAAGCACTGTGGTGAGTGTGACCGTAACGTGTATAAGGCCACCAATAAAGCACAATTATTAAAACTCGGCGATGAAGGTAAGTGTGCAGCCTATTTTGCATATGAACATGCACTTTTAGGTATGGTAGCACCAACATTTAGAGTAGAACCAAAACCTCCCAAATAAAAAAGAAGGAGTTAAATATGATAACGTATAATTGTTTTTCATCAGATACAGAACCACATTGTCCTTTTTGTGGTGAATTTATAGATCCAGGAGATGGGGTATACGAAAATTGTAAACATATTATTTTTGTGTCTGGGTCAGATGGAGATATAATATTTGATAGAAATCACTTATTTGTTGAAAGTCCCTTAGAAAGCACAGAAAATTTTGATTCAGAAGAGATGAAGGAAAAATTAACAAAATTAGATGACCATCATATTCAATTCGAGGTTTCGATTTCTCATCGACATGAGCAGTGCAATTATGTATTTAGAGAGGACATAGATGAATAATTTGAATAGTGATTCCCCCATTATAAAAATAACTAGAATTGATTTGGAGCATTTGTTACATATTAGTCTACCAAATCATTCTATGATGAGAGACGAGAATCCAAAAAGGTCAGTTTATTATAATCCATCAAATGAAATGGTAGCAATTCATGAAAATGGTCGAGCTACTCTTCTAGATCCAGTTGTCATTGAAAAAGCACGTGAACATTATGAATTTGAAAAGTAGATAAACGAATGGTAAAACAAGCAAAACAAAAATCAATGGAAGAAAAACTTTGGCAGTCGTGTGACAAATTGAGAGGCTCTGTTGAGCCGTCAGAATACAAACACGTTGTCCTTGGGCTCATCTTTCTAAAATTTGCGAGTGATAAATTTGAAGCCAGAAAAAAAGAACTCATAAAAGACGGTAAAGAGAAATATGTGGAAATGAAAGATTTCTACACTATGAAAAATGTGTTCTTTTTAGATGAAATTTCTCGTTGGAGTTACATTATAAAAAATGCCAAGCAAAATGACATTTCTTTAAAAATTGATACAGCTCTAAATACAATTGAGAAAAACAATCCTGCACTGAAAGGAGCTTTGCCAGACAATTACTTTTCTCGCTTAGACTTAGATAAAACAAAACTTGCTTCTTTACTAGATACCATAAATGATATTGATACGGTTAAAGACAGCGGACAAGATATCATTGGGAGAGTTTATGAATACTTCTTGGGGAAATTTGCTTTAAAAGAAAGTAGCGGAAAAGGCAAGGGCGAATTCTATACACCCAAAACTATTGTTAACCTGATTGCTGAATTAATTGAGCCATACAAAGGAATAATTTATGACCCCTGTTGTGGTACAGGTGGAATGTTTGTGCAATCCATAAAATTCATTGAGAGTCACCAAGGAACAAAAAAAGAAGTTTCTATTTACGGACAAGAAAATACACCAACAACTTACAAGTTGGCTAAGATGAACATTGCCATTAGAGGAATTTCAGCAAACCTTGGCGAAAAACACGCAGATACTTTCGCAGACGACCAACAC
>CAZSHL010000165.1:0-2638 GCA_964606585.1 uncultured Piscirickettsiaceae bacterium | reverse complement strand
TAATGATACCTGTTGTGAGCAAGAGATGAATGGCGCCTTTAATAGAATAATTTATAAATAACGATTAAAGACAATGTTTTGAACACCTTTCTTGAATAAATTTTTCGTCCAAAGAGCTAGGCTTTTCTTGTGGGTCTCGGGCTAAAACGAAGCGCAAAATTGCTAAGTAAATAGAGATTAATATGAAAAAAAAACATCCTTATGAAATTCTCTTTGAGTCTATTAAAATAGGCCCCGTTACTACAAAAAACCGTTTTTACCAAGTGCCGCATTGTTGTGGCATGGGACATTTGCGGCCTCAGGCCCATGCGGCAATGCGCTCAGTTAAAGCACAAGGCGGCTGGGGTGTTGTTAGCACTGAAGAGGCTGAGATACACCCAAGCTCTGATCTGTCCCCCTATGTCGAGCAAAGAATATGGGACGCAAAGGACATCCCTGCGTTGCGCTTGATGACTGAAGCAGTTCATTCTCACGGTGCACTTGCAGCAATTGAACTAACACACAGTGGAAATCATTCTGCAAATCTATATTCTAGACTCCCTATTTTGTCGCCTATTAATCAATCCATAGACCTTGTTTACCCCAAACAATCAAGACGTATGAATAAGAAAGATATTCTTAATTTTAGACGCTGGCATCGTCAGGCTGCTCAAAATGCCAAAGTCGCAGGCTTCGATATTATTTACGTTTATGCTGGTCATGGTATGTCCCTGGCCCAGCAGTTTGTGTTGCCAGAAGTTAATACGCGGGCCGATGAATACGGAGGCAGTATTGAAAATCGCATACGATTGACAAAAGAACTATTAGAAGAAACCAAAGAAACAGTTGGCGACACTTGTGCGGTCGCTTTCCGATTTGCCGTAGATGAGCTAAAAGGGCTTGATGGAGTGCAGTTTCATGAGGAAGGAAGGGCGGTGGTTGAATTATTGGCCGAACTCCCAGATTTATGGGATGTTAATGTTTCAGATTGGTCTAATGACTCACAAACAACGCGTTTTGAGTCGCAAGAGGGTTATCAAACACATTTTACTGGATTCGTGAAAAAACTAACTTCTAAGCCGGTAGTCGGGGTTGGTAGGCTCACCTCTCCAGACTTAATGGTTAGCCTAATCAAAAACAAAACACTCGATTTAATTGGTGCAGCTAGACCCTCTATTGCAGATCCTTATCTTCCAAACAAAATTAGAGACGGAAGGGCTGACGAAATCAGGGAATGTATAGGCTGTAACATCTGTGTTTCAAGTGATATATTTTCTATTCCAATTCGCTGCACCCAGAACCCAACCATGGGCGAGGAGTGGAGGCGTGGTTGGCATCCTGAAAAAATTAAAACAAAGAAAACCAAACAAAGTGCTCTGGTGGTTGGTTCGGGGCCTGCAGGACTTGAGTGTAGCATGCAGTTGGCGCGTCGCGGCTACCATGTTATTTTAAGCGAAGCGAAGCCAGAACTGGGAGGTCGCGTGCTTTTTGAGTCTAGTTTAAAAGGCCTTTCTGCATGGAGGAGAGTTGTCGACAATAGGGCTCACGAGATTCAGAAAAAAAGCAATATTGAAATATACAGGGAAAGCGAACTTTCGCTTTCCCATATTAATGAACTTGGTATAAACAATATATTTATAGCGACAGGCTCAAGCTGGAGAAGTGATGGTATTGGACGAAGCCAGAGAAAAGGAATTACTGGCCTAGAAAGCATTAAAACTCTAACTCCAACAGACGCTATAAAAAACCAGAATTCAATTGAGGAGCCTATCGTTATTTACGATGATGAGCAAGCCTATCTAGGCGGCGCAATTGCTGACCATATGAGCGCACAAGGCCGCGCCATTTTTTTTGTGACACCGGCCAGTGTTGTGTCTCCATGGACTGAATCTACCTTAGAGCAAAAAAGAGTACAAAAGGCATTGCTAAATCAGGCCGTAACAATAATCCCTAACAAAATTATTAGTCACGCCAATTCCGATAATCTTGAGACTCGCTGTATATATACCAATAAAATTTTAAAAATAGCTTGTAAAACCTTGATTCTTGTCACTGAGCGTCAGCCAAACAATGCGCTTTATAGGCAGCTCATAACACAAGAGGAAAGTCTAAAAGGCGCCACAACGAAAAAGCACATTGAGGCAATAGGTGACGCAATAGCTCCTGGACTAATTGCAGACGCGATTTTTTCTGGACATCTGGCGGCAGAAAGCTTTGAAGCACCTGAAACTGAGATTGAGCGCGATATTTATAGGCGTGAAATGCCTAGCCTTAAATAAATTATGTAAAGTCGTCAATGAGGCCGCTCATAATTGATTTTTAAGGCATATTAGCGTAACATTGCCCTCTTTTTATTAATTGCGAAAAAGCATGAGAAGAACTATCGTGGCGGGAAACTGGAAAATGAACGCCAGCAAAGAATCCGTCAACAAGTTGGTTTTGGGCATACTGTCTGGCATGGGCGAGGTTAGTTCTGAGGTGGTGGTTTGTGCCCCCTTTCCGTATCTTTCTCAGGTCGAGAATTTAGTTGCAGACAGTGAGGTTAAGCTCGGCGCCCAAAACCTTAACACTAATTCTTCGGGAGCATTCACAGGCGAGGTTAGCGCCAACATGATAAAAGATTTTGGAGCAAAGCATGTTATTGTTGGCCATTCTGAGC
>CAZSHL010000164.1:0-2707 GCA_964606585.1 uncultured Piscirickettsiaceae bacterium | reverse complement strand
AGACAATCAACAAGAGCGAGACATGATTGCAAGAGAATTATTAATTAAGTTCCAAATGTCAGAAAACCATCCAATGGTTGATTTAAATAAGGCTTACTCAAAGTTTAAGTACTGGTAACTTATTTATTGGGGTCAACTTAAATAATTCTTTTAAGTTAATCCTTTAGTTTGACAGCATCTCTCCCCCCTTTTGAGGTGCTGTTACAACTAAAAATATATAATATACATTTATATAGTTGTTTCTTACCGATAGTTTAAAATTCCATATACAAAATCTGTCTTTTAGAATTGATAATAATTCAATTTATTTCACTAAGAGATGAATTTTTTATAATTGACTGTTAGTTGCAGGATATTTTATAATTCTGCACTCATTGTATAAACACTAGGAGAAGGGCTATTGAGTAATATACAATCTGCCAGATATACTGGAGATATAGAGACTTATCAGATATATGGCGGTCAAGCCGTTTCAATTGCATTACAACATGGCGATTCTGTTGAAATTGTTGATGTTGAAGGGGATCAGCAATGTCAACTTTTCGCGTTTGATTCAAAAGGCCTAGTAATCAATAATTCCCTTGACTGGGATAGTAAACCTAATAATTCAACAGAGGTAATTTCAGAAGAAAGTTCTGATATGCTTAAAACAATCTTAAGTTATAACAATATCGATTCAAAAAATCTAACTAGCGTTGAACTCTTTGAAGCAAAAAATCCTCCTGATTCCCGTCAAGCTTTCCGTATCAATGATGAGGTATTGTGTGTTTTCGATGCAAAGGGAGGCCCGATGCTTGTTGATGAACAGGATTCCCCAACTGAAATATTGATCAATGTTTCACGTGCAAATCCAACTAATCCCTCAGAAAGATTACCAGAACCTCTTGCAAAGACAAAAAAGGAAATTAGAGTTAAAAATAGTACAGCGATGGCTTACAAGGTAAAAGCGGGCGAATATATACAAATCATAGATGTCGAAGGTCGCCAATGTTCAGATTTCCAGGCTTTTTTAGTTGAAGACTTAAAAAACAATAAGGAGTTAAATCTCGACCCAACTGTGACAAGGTCGCACATGCTTAAAAGTTATCCTGAACCAGGCTGTCATGATAAATTTTATAATCATGAATCAGTTCCACTGGTTGAAATTGTTCGCGACACAGTATGTAGGCATGATACATTTGGATTAGCTTGTAATGCAAAGTATTATGATGATAGGGGTTTTCCAGGGCACATTAATTGCAATGATAACTTTAATAAATCCCTGGCAGAATATGGCATTGCACCAAGAAAAAACTGGGTTGCTGTTAATTTATTTTTTAATACTGCAATCGAAGAGTGTCACTCTCTCACTTCAGATGTCTCTTGGTCAAGGCCAGGTGACTATGTTTTATTTAAAGCTTTAGATGATCTGGTATGTGTTTCCTCTGCATGCCCAGATGACACATCATCAGCTAACAATTGGAATCCAACTGATATCCATGTTAGGATATACGGCAAAACAAATAACTTTTCATCGGCGACGGCTTATAGGCCTGACCCTAAATCCATACCGACTATGACTAAAGAAACTGGCTTTCACAAAAATACTTCAAAGTTGACTAAGAATTTTGATAACTATAATGGCTATTGGTTGCCGCTAGACTATACAAACTATGGTGCTATAAAGGAATATTGGCAATGCCGTGAAGGGGTTGTAATGATTGACCTTGCACCACTAAGAAAGTTTGAAGTTTATGGGCAGGATGCCGAAGCATTGATGCAGTATGCAATAACAAGAGATGTTCGTAAGCTTGCAGTTGGTCAAGTCGTTTATTCTGCTATGTGCTATGAAAATGGCTGTATGGTAGATGATGGTACTTTGTATCGCCTCTGTGAAAATAATTTTCGTTGGATTGGAGGTTCTGATGATAGTGGCAAGCTACTACGCGAGATTGCTAAGGAAAAGAATCTTGATGTATGGGTTAAAACTTCAACTGATCAACTACACAATGTTGCAGTTCAAGGACCTAAGAGTCGTGAAACGTTAGCTAAAATTATTTGGACTCCTAGACTCCAACCTGAAATTGAAGACCTTAAATGGTTCAGATTTACAATTGGTCGAATTGGTGGAGAGTTTGGAATTCCGGTTATGGTTTCGCGGACTGGTTATTCAGGTGAGCTAGGTTATGAAGTTTTTGCACATCCGGACGATTGTGAGGCAGTTTGGGATGCTATAGCTGAGGCTGGCAAGGAATTTAATATATGCCCATTAGGATTAAATGCACTGGATATGCTTCGCATTGAATCTGGCTTAATTTTCGCTGGTTACGAGTTTTGTGACCAAACCGACCCCTTTGAAGCAGGTATTTCATTCACGGTTCCTTTAAAAACAAAAGAGGAAGATTTTTCTGGCAAGGTATCATTAATTGATAGGCAGAAATCTCCCCAAAGAGTGCTAGTTGGGTTAGAATTAGAGTCAAACGAAGTTGCACTTCACGGTGATGCCGTGTATATTGGAAAGCAACAAGTAGGAATTGTAACAAGCGCAACACGTTCTCCAATATTAAAAAAGAACATTGCCTTGTGTAGAATTTCAATCACTGAGTCAGAGATTGGCACTGAGATTGAGGTAGGAAAGTTAGATGGACATCAAAAACGCCTTAACGCAACTGTTGTTCGCTTTCCGTTTTATGATCCTGAGAAGACTCGAGTTAGAATGTAAGACTTT
>CAZSHL010000163.1:0-2779 GCA_964606585.1 uncultured Piscirickettsiaceae bacterium | reverse complement strand
ATACCAATTAAATTGTTTTTGAAATTTCACTTTTATTTTCCATCTTTGAACTTCAAACTAATTTCTTTTTCTAAAGGCTTAATTTCATCTTCAAATGTTAAAGGTATTTCTTGTTGTAAATCTCTTTTAGCAATTTCCAATTTTTCGGAGACACTTTTCCTTGTGGAAGTTATACTATCTTGGCCTGACAAGAAATTTTTTAACTTATTCAGCATATCTTGTCCAAACATATCCTTAAAGATTTTTTGTTCATGACTATCAAATGCACCATCTTCTACAATTTTATAAGCACATAACCACAAAGCAACGTCTCTTTTTAAATCATCAATCTTATATCGAGCTATGGAGTCATCAAACTTATCAATATCTGCCTTAATTCTTTTGTTAAGTTTGTCTACTTCTTCAGGTTGATAGTCTTGTTTTCCGCTTTTGAATGTTTCTGACATAGAAAACCATAATAAAGCACGACACCTAACAATCATTGAAGGGTGCGAAGAGTTGACATCTAACTGAGATTTATATTTATTAGTATTTGATAGTTGAGATAAAAAAGCGCCAATATTAAATTTCAAATATTTGGTTGTAAGTCCAGACATGGTCTTCATCATTGCACGAATTGAGTTATCTAAAGACTCACTGGCTAACAATCCAATCCTGTCAGCTGATATTTCTTGAGCTCTTCTTTGGATTGAAAATTCAAGGCTTTCAGTATTACTAGAAGCCAATGCTAATCCATGACCATAGATAAAGTGACCAATTTCATGACCAATAACAAATTCTATCTCCTTATTTTCTAAAATATCAATCAGTCCTGATGAGAGGCGAATAATGCAATCGACATCATTACCTGCATGACATTCAGCCTGTATGTCTGGTGATGCATATACAAATGCTTTAATTGATGTTGCTGGGATTTGTAACCTATTGATAACTTTTTCAAGAGATTTATGAATAATTGGAGTGACAAGAGGACTGACAAGCATAGAGTTCAATGAAAAATAGGATTCCATTTCATCGATACTTCTTTTTACTGATTCGCTTGCTGCTAAATTATCTCCAGAATACCTAACAGTTTCTGCGAAGTCCCTCGCAGAAGATAGTTCATTCAGCATATTTTTTCCTAGTTTCAGCAATTCGATCGAGCATATTTTGAGCGCTATCTCTTTCTTCACCTTCTGGTAGAGAATTCATTCGACCATTCCATTTTGTAAATTCTTTGCCAAGATGTGCTAGAATTTTCTTATTACTCCATGTCGGATCAATGCCGAGCAAACCTTCAACATCAATATTGGTTCCACCACCGTTCGGTCCATCATCATCGTCATTATCAAGAACAGCTGCGACATCGTCATCATCATCGATAGATTTTGGCTTAAAACTAACTAATTGTTTATCTCTAATGTTTTCTAATTCAGTTGGATCAATATCAAGCAAAGTAGCAATTTTGTTAATCATTTTTGTTTCACTCTGATCTAGTACTCCGTCTGCAGCCATAACTTCATGGGCTAATTCTAAAGCCTCATGTATTTGAGGTGCTTCAGCGACCTTATTCATTTGTTTACATATATCAGTCAGCTTTAAATTGCCAGATTCTGCCAATTTATAGGACTCTTTTAAAGCGCTGTTATATATATTTTTTAGAGATTCTTGTTTATCTTCGCTATAAGGTGAAATAATCTTTTTTATCCACTTATTTAAAGTTTTACCTTCACTGTCATCTAATTCCCCATCTGCCATCGCCACTGCCATACCTAGCTTAACAGAAAGAGCTCTAGCCTCGTCTCTGTCTGCTTCTTCTTCTTTGAAGCCTTTAATATCCTTTCCATCTTCATCTTTAAAGTTATATTTGAAATCAACAGAATCTGTCCAAATGCAATCTGAACGAGGACAATAACCTAGAATTATCGACGGCATATTATTCATATCAACTAATCTTACAACTACGCCAAGTGTTTGTTCTCCTCCATATGCGGGATGAATGAGGTCAGGAATAATAACAGCAATACCTACCCAATCTGAATAACCGCCAGGTCCATCGACTTCACCAATTTCATACGTATGTTGGTAAGCACTAGTTAGCTCTTCTTGGCACTGATCAATCATTGATAGAACCGGAGCAAACTTTCTATCTTTATCTTTACAGAGAATAGAAGTTACAAAGCCAATCTCTGTTCTTGAATAAACTGGCATCAAACCTTTGCATTCAACAATGAGACCAGAAACACTTTCAAGTTCTTTTTTTACGACGCGAATCTGAAGAGTATCTAATGATGAGCCCCCTCCAAATATTTTGCCTAGAAACCCCATTCTTACTCTACTGTAAATTTATCGATCTTGTTTGAACCAGATTTTGAACCACCTGTTGGAGATATTTCCATATTTTTTTCTTTACCTGACTCAACATCCTTAAAGGAGGCTTGCATCAATCCATTGTCATCAAAAGAATAGGTAATCTGAATTTCCTGACCAGCAGGCCTGTCAGGTGGAAGTTTTAACTCAGCCTCTTTCTCTATTGTCACAAATTTAGGGTCGGTTTCATTTGAGCTGGAAGAAGTGATAACGCAATCAATACCCTCTTGACCTTGATACACAGTATAAAAAGGTTTAGTAACTGAGCAAGGACGAGGAGTATTTTTTTCAATAATAACTGAAACCTCTTTTTTGTTTTCCTGAGTCAGAGCAAACGTACCAAAAAATAGTGGGCAAACATCTGTTACACTGATTTTATCAATTGAGGCCTTTTGAGCTACATTCAGCTTTGATTGGTCGCCTTTATATG
>CAZSHL010000162.1:0-2786 GCA_964606585.1 uncultured Piscirickettsiaceae bacterium | reverse complement strand
CGCCTAGATTATATTGAGCGTTGGCGAATCCTTGCTTGGCAGCAAGTCTGTACCACTTCAACGCAGCGTGGTGATGTTGGGGAGTGCCGTCGCCGTGATCATCCATTACGCCTAGATTATATTGAGCCTTAGCAAGTCCTTGCTTGGCTGCTTTCCTATACCAAACAACAGCGGTAGTGGAACTTTTAGTGACACCATAACCATTCGCATACATTAATCCTAAATTAAATTGAACGCTAGTATGCGTTGGATTCTCATCGGCAAAAGGGAGCCATTCTTCAAGGGCAGTTTTGTAATCTTTTTTATTGTAAGCATCCAATCCTTTTTGATAATTACCTTTTACTGGAGGATCAGGTGGATCAGTTGGTTCAGGTGGATCAGGTGGTTCGGTCAAATCAGCAAGAGTTTCTTGTGCTTTAACATTACCTTGAGAAGCGGATTTTTTAAACCAAGATATTGCTAAATCCTTTTTGTCTAGCAGGAAATAAGACAGGCCTACATAGTATTGAGCTACGTCATTATTTTCTTTGGCATATGGCTTTAAATAGGCAATTGCTGTTTTGTAATCTTTTTTAGTTATAGCATCCAATCCTTTTACATAATCACTTTTTACTGGAGGATCAGGTGGATCAGGTGGATCAGGCTTGGGATTTGGATCAAACTTAGCCTTAAGATCTTTTAGTGCCTTAGAAGCATCTTTATATCCATTTTTTAAAGATCTATTAAGCCAAATAGTCGCTAAAGAAATATTATCTAACTTGGCATAAGAAGAACCTAAATAAAATTGTGCCTCACTATTGTTCTTTTCAGCAACAGGTGTTATATTGATAATTGAACTTTCATATTCCTTGTTCTTTAATTCATCAATTCCTAATTTAAGTTTACAAGGGATATATTTGTCTTCCCAACCTTTAGCTATATGTTCATTATCTCGTCTGGCCCATTCATCAGTTGTTGGTTTGTTCCGCCAGCATAAACCTACCTTTGGATAAGCATCGCAATAATTTGAATTGGCTAAATCTATATATTCGCCACATGAGATAGATTGATTTTTTTTAGTTTTTCCATAACCATTTTCAAATATTTCAGCTACAATAAATCGCGCTCTAAGATTAGAATAAAGATTTGGCTTTCTACATTCATCTAATGCTAAGTCATAGTTTTTTCTATCATATGCATTTTCACACTCATTAATACCTGCTTCAGCAGAACTGATGAATAAAATTGATAACAATAGAGTTATAAGTGTGTTTTTTACGTTTTTCATTGATGCCTTGTTGAGAAATTGTACATCACTAGAGATCAGAGTATATTTAGAATCAAATTGACACTAAATTTTTTATGGCATTTTCAAATAAAGAAAAGATTGAGAATTTTTCTAAAATAAAACAAATTGCAACTCAAAGAGGCATTAAGCAATTAGTCCACTTTACTGTGCTCGATCATTTGCCTGAAATGCTTTCAGAAGGGTTGTATTCAAGAACAATACTGAGAAAAGAAAAGCCTGGTGACTACATTTATATTGATGAAGTGCGAAATGACAAAAAGCTGAGGTGGATTTCTGTTAGCGTTAGTTTTCCAAATTGGAAAATGTTTTACAATCAGAGGATGAACAGAAAAGACTTGGATGTATGGGTTTTATTAATATTGGATGTAAAAATTTTATGGGAGTTAGATTGCATGTTCATGACTAAAAATGCAGCTTCTAGTTCAGTATTAAAAGGGAGCTGGGCTTCCTCCTGGGAAGTTATTAATCAAATGTTTGAGGACGAAAATAGAGCGCCTCTTATACCTGAAAACTGGACATCGAACCCTCAGGCTGAGGTGATGGTGAAAGACAGAATACCGGCAAATTATATAAAAAAAATTGTTGTTGAAAATAAGGAAGCTATGAAGGCTTGTAAAAGGAAATGTAAAACAAACCTTGAAATTATAATTAATAGGAAACTTTTCGGTCCTCGAGGGGACTATAAGTTCAATCGTTAGAATAATGGCCAAAAGACCCATATTTTTATATTCAGATAAGCCTGACTCTCTAATAGAAAAGATACAGGTTGAATTTAAGTGGCACCCAGGTTTAGCGGTTTCCCAGAAGCAAAAATCTATTGAATCTCTTCATAATGCCGCTCAAGAGCAATTAGGACTTAACAATATTCTAGAGATTTCAAGTAAATCAAAAGTCGATCTTGGAGTAAGTCTTAGCGCCTTTAATTTGAGTTTAACAAATAAAGACAATATCAAGGCTCCGGTTGAAGTATTTTTTCAAGGAAGCAAGGTTTTTACCCAGGGAGGCCCTTTTACAAACCTATACCAAAAGACTTCGAGAGAGGCAAAAAAGGATGAAAGATTGGTTGAGTCAGGTGATTTAATAGAATTTGATTTTGATGATCAGAAATGGCCCCTTAGTCCGAGCACCATATTTTATGACTGGCTATATTGTTCTGCGCTAGAACAAAACCGACCTCAAGCAGAGGCTTTACTTGATTATCATGCCTTTACTGATATTGAATTTAATCCAGATAAGTCAATAAATTGTCAGGCAGCATCAGCCGCGATATATATATCCTTAGTAAAAAAAGACTTAATTACGAAAGCGATGGAATCTTTTAAAAACTTTATAGAAATTCACGAACAGTATTCGACTAGCAGTACTTTAATTCAAAATACACTGTTCAGCTAGATTTATTCAAACCAATTTACTCCGAAAAAACTCGGGTAATTGGTATGATCAGCTATATATTAACTTCAAGTCTTTTAAATACTGATATTTTAAGTCTATGGAATAT
>CAZSHL010000161.1:0-2795 GCA_964606585.1 uncultured Piscirickettsiaceae bacterium | reverse complement strand
CGACTGGGGTGAGCGTACAATGAGCCTTCGTGGGGCTGATCAAACCATTCTCATGGAAAACATGACTTTTCATTTTATGCCCGCTATCTGGTTTGACGACTGGGGATTTGAAATGACTGAGAGTATTAGAGTTGGTCAAAATGGCGGCGAATGCTTGTCAAACGTTCCTAGACATTTATTAGTTAAATGAGTTTATGATTAGAGATAATCCAATAAAAAGTACTATCAATTTTGCTAAAGATGGAATTCAGCATGGCTATTTAAAGGTTCCATATTCAAGCAATAAATCTGCCTGGGGTGCGGTAATGATTCCAATCACCCAATTGAAGAATAATAGTGGTCCTACTGCATTGCTTACTGGGGCCAACCATGGCGATGAGTATGAAGGTCCGATTGCCTTATTTAATTTAGCTTATCGTAACAATATCGAAGACATTAAGGGTAGAGTTATTATCATACCGGCGATGAATTACCCTGCTTTTTTATCTGGCGACAGGGTATCACCTATTGATGATGTCAATTTAAATCGTGCCTTCCCTGGAATACCTGATGGCACAGTAACACAAATTATTGCTGATTATTTTTCTAGAACTTTGTTAACAATGACTGATTATGTACTAGACATTCACTCTGGAGGAAAGACTTTAGATTGCCTTCCATTTGCTGCATCACATGTCTTAAATGACAAAGAACAAGAACAAGCCTGTGAATCAGCCGCGCGAGCTTTTGGCGCCCCATATTTACTTAAAATGCTTGAACTGGATGCAGGAGGTATGTACGACTCTCAGGTTGAATCTATGGGGAAGATATTTGTAACTACTGAACTTGGAGGTGGTGGAACTGCCACTCCAGAAACAGTTGAAATTGCAAAACGAGGAGTCAATAATTTCCTGATTCATGCAAAAATATTGGACGGAGACATGAAACCTTCAACATCCCCTACTGTGTCACTTAGCATGCCAGATGAAAGGTCATTTATTTGCTGTGAACATAGAGGTTTAGTCGAACCTCTTTTTGAGCTGGGAGATATTGTTAAAAAAGGCGCTTTGGTCGCAAAAGTCCACAATATTGACAAAACTGCAGCAACACCAAATAATTATTTTGCAAGAAGAGATGGAATGGTAATCATCAAACATCACCCATCAATTATAGATATGGGTGACAACCTTGCTGTTATTGCTAAAATTGAATAATCTATTTAGGTTTGACCAAACTAGATTTACGAATCAAGCTATCAGGCACAATCTCCGTATCTTTTATTCTATCTAGAACGGCATAGCTAAAGTAACGTCTTAGACCTATATCAGCCTTTAAAACCCTCCTCAAAAAAGCTTGATAATCCGCAACATCTTGCACAAGAATTTTTAATATATAATCCAAACCACCACCAACTGACCAGCAAGAAAGTACCTCATCGAATTCCATTATGGCTTTTTCAAAGCGTGCAAATTCACCCTCTTTGTGACTCTCTAACTCAACTTCAGTTATTACTAAATGGAAGTTATTAAGAAACTTAGATGAAAGCTTAGCACCGTAAGATTCTATTACCCCTTTGTCTTCAAGTCTTTGCAATCTATCCCAGGAAGGAGTAAGCGACAAATTCAACTTTTCAGCTAAGGATGTTTTAGTGATTCTGCCCTCTTTTTGAAGGATAGCAAGAATTTGAATATCTCTTTCGTCTAATTTATACATAAAAGTATTATCTCACAAGAAAATTCAAAAAAACCATAATAATAAGAAAAATCTACTAAATATATGTAAAATTTTCTAAAAAAATGTTATTTTATTCTTTTTCTAGTATATGCGATATTTCGTCGAATGTAGCCTGATTTGAGGTAAAAATAGGTTTGCTGACTTCTTCATGAATAGCCGAAATAACTTCTGTAGATCTCATCGCAGTACATGAGATAAAGAGTGCATCAGCATCATCATGTATAGCGACCTTAGCTGCTGAAATAATTTCATCTGAAGGTAACATAGCGACATCTCTATCATCAATCATATCCATATAAGTTGATGAAACTATTTCAATTCCATTTCTTTGCAAATAACCTCTAAGGCGTGAAGAAACATCTTCACTATAGGGCGTTAAAACACTAATCTTTTTAAAACCTCTTTGTTTCGCATTTCTAACTACTGCTTGAGAGGTGGTTAATACCTTTGCAGTAGGTTTGCTTTTTTGAATTGCGATCTGTATCGCTTCATCACCAACAATAGAGGAAGAGGATGTGCAATTAAATACCACTAGATCAAGATCATAATTTGGAAGTATTTCAGCTGTAACTTCTGTCAAATCGCCTTCAATTGCTGCTAAAGACTCTGGGGTCATGGGGTTCGCAAAGTGAATACGGTTAAAGTAAAAATCATAGTTCGGTTTTTGTTCGTTATACATTCTTACGAAATCACGTTCAAAAGTGAAGTCTGTATTCAAAACAATTAAGCCTACAGTCGGCCTATCAATTCTTCCACTTAAAACTCCTGAGATATGATACTTTTTTGATTCGATGACCATGGTAAACTTATTTTTATTGTTTAATTGAAGTAGAAAACAGATGCATCACAACTACACCTGAAATTATCAAAGTCATACCAACTATAGAAGCCAAATCTGGCATTTCCTTATATACAACTGCACCGATAACTGCCACCAATACAATTCCTAAACCTGACCAAACAGCATAAACCACCCCTAAAGGCAAATCTCTCAATGCAAGTGTCATTAACCAAAAAGAAATCAAATAGCAAATTACTAGAAGCGAAGTTGGTACCAGTTTTGTAAACTCTTCTGTAACCTT
>CAZSHL010000160.1:0-2798 GCA_964606585.1 uncultured Piscirickettsiaceae bacterium | reverse complement strand
GTTCACCAACAACATCACCACCCCTGATAGAAGAAAAACCAATAGTTTGTCTATCCCTAGGCTCTTCTGTACCTTCACGCCCAAACACTGCACATTCGGATAAATCTCTACCAAGTGCATTGGCAATGACCTCACCCATTTTAAGTGCAGTACCAGAAGGAGAATCAACCTTGTGACGATGATGAGCCTCTACAATTTCAATATTTGAATCAGTGCCAATCACCTTTGCTGTTGTCTCTAGGAGTTTAAGAGTCAAATTCACCCCAATACTCATATTCGGCGCAAACACAATCGGTATATCGCTTGATGCTTGGTCGATGACCTTAAGAGCATCATCACTAAAGCCCGTTGTCCCGATAACCATTGCTTTACCTGCATTCTGACAGATTGATAAAGCATCTAGTGTTGCCTCGGGTCGAGTGAAATCTACCAAAACGTCGAAATCTTTGAGCGCTTTTTTTATATCATCTCCTCTATTTAGTATAGCTCCCTGCGAAACATTGGGGTTAAGTCTAACAGCCCTTATTAAAGCTCGTCCCATTCGCCCATTCGAACCGGTAATTGCAATTCTAGTCATTTAAGGTGTCCTCTATATAGCCATAATTTTTTGTCACACTATCTATCTCTTTTAGCGATCTCAAGAGATCCGACATTTTATCTATTGGCATTGAATTTGAGCCATCGCTTTTTGCATTTTTTGGATCTGGATGAGTTTCCATAAAAATACCTGAAATTCCAGTAGCAATAGCCGCCCTAGCCAAAACTGGTACCATCTTTCTTTCTCCACTAGAACTATCTCCATGTCCGCCAGGCTGCTGAACTGAATGAGTTGCATCAAAAACAATCGGGCAACCCGTAGACCTCATACTCGCCAAACCCCTCATATCTGAGACCAAAGTGTTGTAACCAAAAGAAGCCCCTCTTTCACATATCATTATCTGATTATTTCCGGTTGCTTTAGCTTTTTCCACAACACTGTGCATATCCCAAGGCGCCTGAAATTGACCCTTCTTTATGTTTACTGGAAGACCCTGTTTGCAAACATTTTGAATAAAGTTTGTTTGTCTCACCAAAAATGCTGGTGTCTGCAACACGTCAACCACTGCAGCGACTTCATTAATTGGGCTATCTTCATGGACATCTGTCAATACCGGCATATCAAGCTCAGTTTTCACCTTTTCAAGAATCCTTAGACCCTCTTCAACTCCTAAACCACGAAAACTCTTGCCGCTAGTTCGATTGGCTTTGTCGAATGAGGATTTATAAATAAAATTGATTTCTATTTCCGCACATACCTTTTTCAAGTGAGCTGCAGTTTCCATTGCTAAACGCTCTGACTCGATGACACATGGGCCTGCAATTAAAAAAAAGGGATGCTCGACACCAACCTCGAAATCTAATAACCTCACAAAATACTCTCAAGACTTAAATATAAAACTAAATTATATTCGTTTAAAATATCCATTGTTGTTAATTCAATAAAACCATGCCACTAGACACTCCCGACATTTTAAAGAAAATAGTTGCTAGAAAAAGTGAAGAGATTGATGAGTCAATCATTCGAGTGCCTATGCAGCAGATGATAGAATTGAGTAGTTTTGCTGATACGACACGTGGGTTTTATCAAGCACTCTCTGCAAAAGCTGACAATCGTCAAAATGCAGTAATTGCAGAAATAAAAAAAGCTTCACCTAGTAAAGGCATTCTGCGTGAACAATTTGACCCAATTGAGATTGCTAAAAGTTATGAAGCGGGTGGAGCTAGTTGTCTCTCTATTCTTACTGATCGAGATTTCTTTCAAGGAGACTCACAATACTTAATCAAGGCACGCGCTGCGGTCTCATTACCGGTTATCCGTAAAGATTTCATCATTCATCCTTACCAAGTTTATGAGACTAGGGCGATGGGTGCTGATTGTATCTTACTTATTGTATCTTGTCTCAATGATTATCAACTACAATCGCTCAGCAATCTTGCGAAATCATTAACAATGGATGTTTTAGTTGAAGTGCACGATATAAAAGAACTTAAGCGTGCACTTATGCTTAATTTACCAATGATAGGTATTAACAATAGGGATTTACGTACGTTTAACGTCGACTTACAGACAACCATTGATTTGCTTGCAGAAATTACAGATGATAAACTTGTCATTACTGAATCCGGAATTATGTCTAGGTCCGATGTTTCTCTGATGCATAAACATAACGTCTTTGGATTCCTAGTTGGAGAAGCTTTCATGCGTGAAACTGATCCAGGCAAACAACTTAAGGAGTTTTTTCAATGAACATGAATGTCTCTGTTAAATGGATTGACGGTATGCTCATGGTAGGGGAATCTGGAAGCGGTCATGCTATTGTAATGGATGGACCTGTTGAAATTGGAGGTAAAGATTTAGGCGTAAGACCAATGGAAATGCTCCTTCTTGGAATGGCTGGATGTACAATAGTTGACGTTGTTGGAACACTAGAAAAGATGCGTGAAAAATTATCTGACTGTCAAGTACAAATCAGCGCTGTCAGAAGCAATGAATTTCCAAAAGTGTTTACCAAAATTCACGCTCACTTTGTCATCAAAGGTGAACAAATCACTCCTTCAAAAGTTGAAAAAGCAATTACATTATCAGCTGAAAAGTATTGTTCAGCATCAATAATGCTTGGTGAAACTGCAATCATAACGCATGACTTTGAAATTATAGAATGACCAATTTTTGAATTTAATTAGTCAATAAACTCACTTAAAACAAATCCAGTATAATATGCCTTCTTCGGAGAGATGGCCGAGCTGGCTGAAGGCGC
>CAZSHL010000159.1:0-2806 GCA_964606585.1 uncultured Piscirickettsiaceae bacterium | reverse complement strand
TGAAGATATTGGATCTCAGTGTTACAAATATGGTGCTAAATCTATTACCAGTAGCTATCGCACTGCGCCGATGGGCTTTAAGTGGCCAAATAACTGGGAAGAAAAGCCTGCTATAGTTAAAGTAGACGGCAACAGAGTGCATTTCGTTGATGGAACCACTAAAGAGGTTGATGCGATTATTCTGTGTACGGGGTATCTTCATCATTTTCCATTTTTGCCCGATTCTTTACGTCTAGAGACAAACAATATTCTTTATCCTTTAGGGATTTATAAAGGCGTTGTTTGGGAAAAGAACCCTCAGTTAATGTATCTAGGTATGCAAGATCAATGGTACACCTTCAATATGTTTGATGCTCAGGCCTGGTATGCAAGGGATATTATTTTAGGTAGAATCCAGTTGCCTTCATTTGAGGAAATGAATACTCACACCAAGGAATGGCATGAGCGTGAAACAGCGCAAGACGATGTCAAATATGCAATCGATTTTCAGGGTGAGTATACCCAAATGCTGATTGATGAAACAGATTACCCTAATTTTGATATTAAGGGTGTCAATCGTACGTTTATGGACTGGAAACATAACAAAAAAGACGACATAATGGCATTTAGAGATAAGTCTCATGCTTCACTAATGACAGGTACCGAGTCACCACCTCACCACACGCCATGGCTTGATGCTCTGGATGATTCATTGGAGGCATACCTTAAACAAGAAAAATAAGGTTTAATAAAAATTTCATGATATGAAAAAGAACCATCTGAAGATGGTGTATGAATTGTTTATAAGCTAAAATCAGCCACTAAACAGGTAATTGGATTATTATTCAATACTCTATAATACGCATAATAAAGAGATTTCTTTCGAATACTGATGAATTTTACTGGTAACCGCACCATCCTCCTAAAGAAGATGATGGCCATTGCTGGCCTAATTTGGTTTATTTATCTTATTTATCATTTATTTAGCGTACTAACTTTCCATTCTGGTGAAGTTGTTTTTAATGCTTTTTATACTTGGCTTAATAGTTCTTGGATTTATCCTGTTTTATTGGTTGTGCTTGGGTCGACGATTGTCTTTCATATTTATGTAGCCGTTGCACGCCAAATAAACAACAACAAAAGTACAGGAATAAGCTACAAAAAGACGTACCCAAAGGCTGTGCCAAGGGTTTTTGCTTGGTCAGGAGCTGCAATGGTATTTTTCTTTATTGTTATTCATAGTGTGCAAATGCTTTCTGCTGACGCGACGAACCTTTATCAACAGATGTTAGTGATTTTCTCTAATCCGTTGATGTGGGCGATTTATGGCTTGGGTATGGTAGCGATTTCAGCGCACTTACATCATGGTCTTTCGAATGTATTGCAGACATTGGGTATTTCTAGCAAGCAGCACCATAATTTAGCTTGGTTGATTGTGATAATAATTATGTTTGGCTTTGCCTCTATTCCATTGAGTATTGTTCTATGACTAAATTAAATTCAAATACACCAACTGGTGATATAGACAAGCGTTGGGACAAACATCTTGTTGAACTATCCTTAATTGCACCTCAAAATAGAGCCAAATACAATATTATTGTTATTGGTACAGGACTTGCTGGAGCTTCCTTATGTGCCACCTTAGGTGAGTCTGGTTACAACGTGCAGTCGTTTTGTTTTAATGATAGTCCTCGTAGAGCGCACTCTATAGCTGCTCAGGGTGGCATAAACGCCAGTAAGAATTACCAAAATGACGGCGATAGCACACAAAGATTGTTTTATGACACAATGAAAGGTGGTGACTTTAGAGCGCGTGAGTCAAATGTTTATCGTTTGGCACAACTTAGTGGCAATATTATTGATCAAGCTGTTTCTCAAGGTGTACCTTTTGCGAGAGAGTACAGTGGATACTTATCCAACCGTTCATTTGGCGGTGCGCAGGTTTCTCGTACATTTTATGCACGTGGCCAAACTGGCCAGCAATTACTGCTTGGCGCGTATAGCGCGATGAGTAAAGAAATAGCTTCTGGAAAAGTTAAACATCACTCAAGATGTGAAATGCAAGAAGTGATTCTAGTTAACGGTAAGGCTCGAGGTATTGTCGTACGTGACTTAGCTAATGGTGAGATTTCGGCACACACTGCCGATTGCGTAGTGATGTGCACTGGCGGCTACAGTAACGCCTTTTACTTGTCAACTAACGCTAAAGGATGTAATACTTCAGCAACATGGCGTGCTCACAAAAAAGGCGCATATTTTGCTAACCCAAGTTTTACTCAGATTCATCCAACTTGTATTCCACCAACGGGTGAGAATCAGTCAAAATTAACATTGATGAGCGAATCTCTTCGCAATGATGGTCGAATTTGGACTCCAAAGAAAGTTAAAGATTGCAAAAAAGACCCTAGAGAAATCGCTGAAGAAGATAGGGATTATTTCCTTGAACGTATGTATCCAGCATTTGCTAATCTTGTGCCAAGAGACGTTGCATCAAGGGCGGTTAAGAGTATCTGTGATGAGGGTCGCGGTATAGCAAGCGAAATTAACGGGAAAAGGTTGGGCGTCTATTTGGACTTCTCTTCAATTATTAAAAAAATTGGCAAAGATAAAGTTAGTGCTAAATACGGTAATTTGTTTGACATGTATGAGCGCATTACCGGCGAAAACCCTTACGAATTGCCAATGAAGATATACCCAGCTCCACATTACACAATGGGAGGTCTTTGGGTTGATTATAACTTAATGACGACAATTGACGGTTTGTTTGCAGCAGGAGAGGCTAACTTTTCAGAACACGGTGCAAATCGTCTGGGTGCATCAGCATTGA
>CAZSHL010000158.1:0-2848 GCA_964606585.1 uncultured Piscirickettsiaceae bacterium | reverse complement strand
AAACCGATGTGGTTAATTGTATAAATCTATTAGACAAACAAACAGATATCGTTGTAACAATATCTGAAACAACAAGAAGTCCTTATTTTAATATGGTTAATAAAGAAGAGGATTATATAAAACTGATAATAGAAGGTGAAAAATCGTATTCAAGAAGACAAGATGTTCCAATAGCATATGACATGACAACAGTCGCATACGTTGCTCACTCAGATTTTATAAAGAACAACAACAAAATTTTTGATGGTAGAGTGAAGGCTGTATTGGTTCCAAAAGAGCGTTCTGTTGATATCGATGATGAGATAGATTTTAAAATGGCAGAGTTATTAATGAGGGAAAGACAGGAAAAAGCAAATGCTTAAAGATAATGTGGTAGCAATTACAGGTGGTGCAGGGCTTATTGGCACAGCCTTTTCTAAAACTATTATTAAGAATAGAGGTAAGGTCATTATTGGAGATATATCTATCGACAGAGGAACAAGTATACAAAATGAACTTGGCGTAGATAATGCTCTATTTGTTGAAGTAAACACATCAGATACAGATTCTATCGATAAGTTTTTAAAGATTAGCAAGAATCAATTTGGCAAAATTGATTCAGCTATTCATTGTGCTTATCCACGTTCCACGCAGTGGGGCACTAAGTTTGAAGATTTAAAAGCAGAAGGACTTAAAGATGACTTGTTTAATCAATTGGGTGGCGCCATTCTATTTTCTCAAAGATTAATTTCTTTTTATAGGGAGCAGGGTTATGGCAATTTGGTTCATGTGTCATCAATTCAGGGTGTAGCTGCACCTAAATTTGAACATTATGAAGGCACCAAAATGGTTTCACCTATTGAGTATAGCGCAATAAAATCGGGAGTTATATCTATAACAAAGTATCTTGCTAAGTATTGTAAAAGTCAAAATATTAGAGTCAATTGCATCAGTCCTGGTGGTATTCTGGATAATCAACCAGAGGTTTTCCTTGAAAAGTATAATTCTACATGCTCTAGCAAAGGGATGATGAATGCTCAAGACTTGAATGGTACTATCATCTATTTATTGTCTAATATGTCTAAATATGTTAATGGTCAGAATATTATTATTGATGATGGGTGGACCTTATAAAGAGATAACTAAACTTAAATCAATTAACTAAATTTTTTTTACGAGGAAATTGAATTCCTGCAGCTTCAGATAAATTTAATAATCAGCACTCTATATGAAAAATAATAAAGGAGTATTTTGGTGTAAGAATTGCCTCAATATGTCGACTAGACCAAGGATAACATTTGACAGTAGGGGATGGTGCAACGCTTGCCAATGGATGGAAGAAAAAAAGACGTTAGATTGGTCGAAAAGAGAAAAAGAGTTAAAGATTCTTCTTAATAAACATAGAAAAAAAGATGGCGGATTTGATTGTATCGTGCCAGTAAGTGGAGGCAAAGATGGTTCCTACGTGGCATACACTCTTAAAAATAAATATGGCATGAATCCACTAACTGTTACTTCCCGCCCACCTTTAGAATTGGAGTTAGGAAGAGAAAATATAGCTAATTTTGTTGAAAGTGGATTTGATCATATACATGTTACTGCAAATAATATATCAATGCGTACGCTCAATAAAATTGGGTTTATCGATATGGGTTTTCCATATTATGGTTGGCTAATATCTATTTTTAGCACTGTTACAAATGTTGCTTTAAAATATGATATTCCATTAATATTCTATGGTGAAGATGGTGAGGTAGAGTACGGTGGCTCAACTGAAAATAAAAATAAAGCTATATTTGATTTAGAATATATGGTACGTGCTTATTTTGAAGGCGGGTATGAAAAAGTAATAAAAAAATCAGGATTAGATAAAAAAGAACTTTTTTGGTTTTCATTGCCAAAGAATAGTGATATTGTTAATAATAAATTATTTATGACACACATGGGTTATTTTGAGCCTTGGGATTCGTATAAAAACTATCTTGTTGCGAAAGAGCATTGTGGTCTCAAAGAATCTGATTTAACCAATAGTGGAACATTTACTAATTTTTCCCAAACCGACCAGGCCCTTTACTCGATTCATACATACATGATGTATCTGAAATTTGGCTTTGGAAGAGCAACCCAAGATGCAGGCATAGAAATTCGTAGAGGTGCAATGGATAGAAGTCAAGCAATTAACCTGGTTCGTTTGTATGATGGAATCTATCCCGATGAATTTATTGAAACCTATCTAGATTATTTTGAGATGGAAATGGATGAATTTGATGCCGTGCTTGATAAGTGGGCGAATAGAGATTTGTTTGAAAAAGTTGATGGTCGGTGGAAGCCTTCCTTTGAAGTTGAATAATGAGTATACCAAAAGTTACAGTTATAGACTATGGCATGGGTAATATTTGGTCTGTGATTAGTGCTTTTAAGTATCTTGGTGCTGAAGTAGAGCTTGTTTCAGACCCAGAAGAAATATCAAAATCCTCTATTTTAGTTCTACCAGGAGTAGGCTCTTTTAGGAACGCAATGGAGTTTCTTAGAGAGCGCAATATCGATGAGGCAATTATTGATGCAGTTACCAACAAGGGAGTTAACATATTAGGAATTTGTTTAGGCATGCAGTTACTGGGTTCTCATAGTACAGAGGATGGTAAAACAGATGGTTTGGGACTGTTACCCAACCAGATAGAACGATTTACATCAAAAGAAGTGTATGGAAGGAAAATACCGCATGTAGGTTTTAACTCATTACACATCAGTGAAAAACAAAGTTTGTTTAAAGATCTGCCACATTTAGCAGACTTCTATTTCATTCATTCATACCGTATGCTGATTGAAGATATACAAGGTAGGTATGCGACATGTAAATATGGAGTTG
>CAZSHL010000157.1:0-2866 GCA_964606585.1 uncultured Piscirickettsiaceae bacterium | reverse complement strand
ATGGTATCAGTCATGGGCCATTACTTCAGGGTGTTATTGATACGCTTCAAAAGGGTAAAACTGATACGATTGTACCACCAGAAGATGCCATCAATACTGCAAAGGTTGTACACGCACTTTATAAGAGCGATGAGGAGAGGTGCTGGATACAATTGGCTGAAAATCCTGTGTCTAATAGACTTGGTAAATAATCGAGGAATCAGAATGAAAATTGAGAACAAATTTCCTGGAAAGGATGTTAGTCATGAGGATATGGAAACAAAGTTTCCCTTAGTGGCAAAGAAACATGATAGTCATAAAAGTAAATTTACAATCGCTGGCGTAGAATTTGGCGGTAATCTTGTGCCTGTGTTTGCAGGTCCAAACATGGTCGAATCAAAAGAATTAATTGAAGATGTGGCAATTAATGTCAAAAAATCTGGTGCACATTTTCTTCGTGGTGGTGCATTCAAACCCTTGAGTTTTCCTTATAGAAGCAAAAAATATAACGAGACTCGTGAGCAGGGAATTGAGTGGCTTGTTAGTGCTAAGGAAAAAGCTGATATTCCAGTAATTACAGAGGTTATGGAAGAAGGTTTTATTCCACTAATAGCGGAGGCGGCTGATATATTACAAATTGGCACTAGAAATATGCAAAATTATCCACTATTAACAGCATGTGCAAAAACTGGTAAGCCAATAATGCTAAAGAGAGGCTATGGTGCGTCCTTAAGAGACTGGCTTGGTGCGGCTGAATACATTTTGGTTGCGGGCAATGAAAAAGTTATTCTTTGCGAGCGTGGCGTTAGTGTCCCACATACTCACAGATCTACATCAAGATTCTTATTGGATTTGCAAGTTATACCTGCGGCTCAAGAACTCACCCACTTGCCTATTGTATCCGATCCATCACATGCAACATTTTGGAGGCCATGGGTAAAACCTATGGCGTTAGCAAGTGTGGCTTCAGGTGCAGATGGAATAATGCTCGAGGTTCATCCAGACCCAGATAACGCAGCTGTTGATCCATTACAACCAATTAATTATGCTGACTTTAATCAGTTAATTGGCAATATGGATGCAGTAGCAAGAGCAAGTTATAACAGATACATTCTTAGTTGATTTTATGCATATTTCGTTAATTGAGAATCAAATAGACCTAAGTCATCTGAATCAATATGCTGCTATTATAGGAGAGCACCCATCTAAAGGAGCGCGTTCACCAAAACTGTGGAATGCAGTTTTTGAATCTGAAAATAGAAATTGTAAAATGCTACCTTTGGATGTTAAAGAGAAAAATATTATAATTCTTTTGAATGATTTAAACAAAGACAATAAGTTCATTGGTGGTGCAATTGCAGTACCGTTTAAAGAGATAGTAGCGAAGTGGCTGGGAGGTAATATAACCCCAGAAGCTAAAAAAATTGGTGCAGTAAATTGCTTGTATCGAAATTCTAAAGGTGAATTACAAGGTACAAATACAGATGGAGAGGCCTCTCTTAGGACTTTTGTAGATGAGTTTGGATCTGTACAAAAAAAAATAATTATGATTTTGGGTGCAGGTGGAGCTGGTAAAGCTGTTATTTCTTATTTTTCTAATAGTGCCAAATCTATCCTGGTATTTACTCGCTCTAAAGTAGGTCAAGAATATGCTAAAAAAATTAATGTAAATTGGAAAGATTGGAGTTATATCAACGACTATATTGATAAAGTTGATGTTGTTATAAATTGTACTTCTGTAGGATTTGGAGACCAAGAGATGCTTTCTCCTTTAAGTAAAAAGCAAATAACAAGTTTAAAAACAACAACAATAGTATTTGATATTATTTATCAACCACTACAAACAAAATTATTAAATATTGCGATAAATAGTGGAATTTCTACGTTTAATGGATTAAGCATGAATTTAGAACAAGCAGTTTTAGCATATCGACATACAGTTAAATCTAATCAGAAATTAAATGAAATTCGTAAAATAATGTCTAAAATTTAGGTTCAGAAATGAAAAATAACGATTGTATTTTATGCGGTTTTGAAGGCAAAAGTATTGTAGCAGAACAAGTATTTGAGGATGAGTATTTAGCATTAATAGATCCTGAGTTAAATAAGCTGGATAGAGCATGGGTCAAGTGTGACCATTGTAGTTTAATCTATCATAATCCTCAGTTAGAAGAGTCTGATACCCTTATTCTCTATCTAAAGTTTAGAGACTCTTCTTTTAGAGATGAAATTGCCGATGATTATTTTGATAGAATTATTTCAATACCAAAATATGAAAGTGAGAATTATGCCAAAGTTAAATGGTTAAGTAATAATATTGATAGCCATATTAATAAGGGAGGGGCTATTTTAGATATAGGTTCAGGTGGAGGTGTTTTTTTATACACATTTTTACAAGCTAATAAACTTTGGAGTCCGTATGCAGTTGAGCCAACTATAGAATTTGCAGAACTTACAAGGAGAAAACTAAATTGTCTTGTTCATACGGGTAATTACACGAAAGATATTTTTAATACTAAGTTTGATCTTATTACCTGTAACCAAGTACTAGAGCATATAATAAGCCCGATAGATTTTTTGAATAATATTTTTAGCGATTTAAATTTAGGAGGTTACTTATATATTGAAGTTCCAGACGCCTCTGATTTTGAAGAACTTCCTCCTGAGCATGATAGATTTTTAGCGCAGCATCTTTGGTATTTTTCAGCAGATACTCTTAAGAATATATTTGAAAAAACAGACTTTAACGTGATAAAAGTTGAAAGTCAAAAAACAAAAAGAGGAAGAAACAATCTTGCTGCTTTATTAGTAAAAGAGAAAGAGTTTTGAATATTGCAAAAGAAGACATTATTTGTATAATACCTGCCAGAGGTGGGTCAAAAGGATT
>CAZSHL010000156.1:0-2888 GCA_964606585.1 uncultured Piscirickettsiaceae bacterium | reverse complement strand
AAGAAGAGATAAGCTATAAAGGGAGTAAATAGCCAGACTAAAGCAAGGATAGAGAGTGCTAAAAGTATAAGTACTAGGCCATTGCCGTGGCTATTTTGGGTGTTCTGTGTCATATATCCTCCATTCTAACAACACTATAAGCAATCTCTTCATAGGGGTGTGTTTCTTTCATAGCAGATATTACTTGGTTAATGCATTCACTAGAACAAAGCATTTCTACTTTATATTCAGGAATAATCTCTAGTTGATCCAATTTTCCAATAGCCGGTTTCGCATTTTGGGTAGGCATGAATTGCCCCTTACCCTCAGTTTGCCATGCACATTGAGTGTAATTTGAACTTTTATTAGTGCCAGAACCAGCCTCAAACATTGCCAATTTGACCCTCTCTGTGTCATACTTTGGCACATAAAAACTAACTTCGTACATCGAAGTCACCTCTGAGATATTTTTTTCTCTGCTCTTTATCCATGCGCTCAATGGCATATCTTAAAGTAGTTCTGGGGATCTGTGCATAGTTTTGTATTAAAAATTGATTGATTAACTCTTCATCCCTTTTATAGATTTCACGTAGCATCCATCCAACCGCCTTATGAATTAAGTCCTGATCATCCTTCAATAAAATTTTCGCTATATCGAGTGTAGTTTTGAATTGGTAATTTCTAATAAGCGTGAAGGTTGACATAATACTGATTCGTCTAACCCAAAGATTGTCAGATTTTACTAGTTCAAACAAAATTTTTAATTTATTGGGATTGTTATAGAGGTAATCCCCAACAATATAGGGTGCGCTTGAATCAACCAAATCCCAATTATTGATTGTATTTAAATGATCCATATAGTAATGATAGATCTCACTTTTGTCTTCTTTTTGATATTTATTAACTAGGATGATGATTGCGCAAAGCCTGACCTCATGGATTGAACTCTGGATAAGTTCTGTGAGCTCTTGGAGGGATATTTTTTGACTAAATTTTTTTGCGATTTTACGGATATCTGGTACCGAGACACCAAAAAAAACGTCACCATAACCGTACTCACCTTTGCCAGTCTTGAAGAACCATTCGTTGGTTTTGCGTCGCTCTTCAGTTGCCAGTAATTTTAAAGCATTTACGACTTCTTTAGCTATCATCAGATATACTATATTGTTTTTACAGATGACTATCATACATGCAAACAGCATATCTAGCCGGTGGATGTTTTTGGTGTGTAGAGGCTATTTTTCAGCGTATCAGTGGGGTGAAAAGTTTAACCAATGGTTATTGCAATGGTTCTACAGAAAATCCCACCTATCAGGAGATTTGTTCTAGCCATACTGGGCATGCAGAGGTGGTCAAAATAGAGTTCGATGAGAGTGAGATTTCTTTTTCTGATTTACTTGAGGTATTTTTTGTAACTCACGATCCGACCAGTCTGAATCGTCAAGGCAACGATGTAGGTGTTCAATATAGATCTGCTATATTCTATATAAATTCAGAGCAAAGAGATATAGCTCAATCGATGCTTAATTCTATTCCAAACGCTGTCACAGAAATTAGCCCATTAGAGGTTTTTTATGATGCTGAGGATTACCATCAGAATTATTATAATAACAACGCTAATCAGAGCTATTGTCAACTTGTTATCCTGCCCAAAATAAATAAATACTTTAGACAATAAGAAAAATGAAGGATGAGGAATTATTAAGATATTCTAAGCAAATTATGCTGCCTCAGATTGATATCGAGGGGCAACAGAAAATTGTCGACTCCACAGTGCTCATTATTGGTATGGGTGGTCTCGGATCTCCGAGCGCACTTTATCTAGCAGCAGCCGGTATTGGACATATCATCATCGCCGATTTCGATCAGGTAGAGCTATCTAATCTGCAACGTCAAATTATTCACCATACTTCTGATATAGGTGATGACAAGGTTAATTCTGCAAAGAAAAAACTACTAGAACTCAACCCAAACATCAAAGTAACGATTGCAAATGAGATCGTACATACTGACAATCTTTCATCTCTAATTAAAGATGTTGACATAGTCTTAGATGGGACCGATAATTTTGAAAGTCGTTTTGAGATTAATAAGGTATGTGTAGAATTTCAAACACCTCTCGTTTCCGCTGCGGTTATTAGGCTTGAGGGTCAAATATCAGTCTTTAAAGGGTACGAGAAGGATAAGCCTTGTTATCGATGTCTTTATTCAGAAGAGGGCGGCGAGAATGAGAGTTGTATTGAAAATGGCGTTTTGGCCCCAGTGGCTGGTCTCGTTGGGACAATTCAAGCGCTTCAGGCAATCAAAGTCCTATTGGGTTTAGGTGAGCAGTTGTGTGGTACCTTGCTATTAGTTGATGGTTTAGATCTGAGCTTTAGAAAAGTTAAGGTAAGCAAGGATAAACAGTGTCCGGTTTGTAATTGAAATTAATCCAACAAACTTCGCTCACAGGTAAAATACCTTTCTTTGTATATTTAATGAAATCAATTTTGTTGGGACGAAGTGATGTTTGATAATTCAATTTCAGATATGTTTGTTATTTTTCTAAGTGTTGCGGTTCCTGTCGGATTTGGATATTTATTCTTTAGATTAATTAAACCAAAAGTAGATACAGGAAACAAGTCTTATTACTTTGCACAACTTTTTCTTGCCTGGAGTATCTTTATATCAACCTCGCTTACTATGCGACCCTTTCTAATTGTGCAGGACTCTAATACTTTGATGTTTTGGGTGCTCCCTTCTTTTGTTTTTGGTTTGCTAGCAACAATTATTGGTTTTGTTTATGGAAAGTTCAGATAGGTATAAAGATTCTCGTTAATCTCGAGTAACTTTAAGCTATTCTAACTATTAAAGAAAACACTCATTTTCGGGGCGTAGCGCAGCCTGGTAGCGCACTTGCATGGGGTGCA
>CAZSHL010000155.1:1917-2895 GCA_964606585.1 uncultured Piscirickettsiaceae bacterium | reverse complement strand
CCCGTAAAATTTAAATTCTTGATGCAGACGACTCACCCAAAGGTATTGCTAAATCTATGGGCCTTGTGATGAGTCAATTTCCTTCATGCTATGAAGATCTTGATCCTAGTTTAATAGTAGTTTTAGGTGATCGATTTGAGATATTTGCAGCTGTTACTGCTGCTCTTGTCTCTAAGATACCCGTTGCTCATATCGGCGGTGGAGAGAAATCAGAAGGTGCTTTTGATGAAGCATTTCGACACTCAATAACAAAAATGTCTCACTTGCATTTTACTTCTACAGAACAATATAAACAACGTGTTATCCAGTTGGGAGAGGATCCTAATCGGGTTTTTAATGTGGGCTCACTAGGAGTTGATGGCATAAGAAAACTTCAGTTACTTTCAAAAAAAGAAGTACAGAAATTTATAGGTGTCGATTTAAGAGAACGCAATTTGTTGGTGACTTTTCATCCAGAAACACTCAATACTTCGATGACACCTAGTCAACAATTAGGAAATTTGCTAACAGCATTAAGTGAATTAGAGGACACAACAATTATTTTTACAAAAGCTAATGCTGATACTGGTGGGATCTCTATTAACAAGGCAATTGAGGATTTTGTGAGAGAAAATAAAAGTAATTCAGTTGTCTATAGTTCCCTTGGTCAATTGAAATATCTATCTTTATTAAAATATATTGATGGAGTTGTTGGTAATTCATCAAGTGGCTTAGTTGAAGTTCCTAGTTTTAACAAAGGTACTGTTAATATAGGGGATCGACAAAAAGGCAGAATTCGATCAAACAGTGTTATAGATTGTGATATTTCTATTGATAGCATTAGATCTAGTTTGTCCAAGCTATACCAATCCAATTTTATCGAAAGCATTCAATCTATCGATAATCCTTATGATGGTGGAAATACTTCAAAAAAAATTATGCACATACTAAGGGAACACTCTCTAGAGAATATTTTAAAGAACCATTTTTACGATGCTT
>CAZSHL010000155.1:0-1907 GCA_964606585.1 uncultured Piscirickettsiaceae bacterium | reverse complement strand
GGAGTTAATCATAATGGTGAACTGAGCAAGGCATTTGAGCTAATTGATATTGCTTCAGAAGCAGGTGCGGATGCGATCAAATTTCAAACATTTATTGCTGAAAATGTGATGACCGCAAAAGCACCAAAGGCGAAATATCAGAAAAGACTAAGCAATGAGAGCGAGAGTCAGTTAGAAATGGCAAAAAAACTCGAACTATCACACGAAGACCACTATGCACTTATTAGGTATTGCACAACAAGGAACATACGCTTTCTGTCTACAGCTTTTGATAGTGAAAGCCTTAAATTTATTATTAATAAGCTAAAACTAGATATTCTAAAAATACCATCAGGTGAAATAACTAACGGTCCTTTTTTGTTACAGCATGCTAGTAGTGGATATGATGTCATTCTTTCCACAGGAATGTCTTCTATTCAAGAAATAGAAGATGCTTTATCTGTACTTGCATTTGGATATTTGTCAGATGAGACACCTACAATAGATTTAATGAAATTATCATACAATTCGGATGAAGGGAGAAACATTTTAAGAGAAAAAGTTGCTTTGATGCATTGCACAAGTCAATACCCTGCAGTTACATCAGATATTAATTTGAGGGCCATGCAAACTATGAAGAAGCATTTCAATCTTAAAGTAGGTTATTCTGATCATAGTGAGGGAATTCTAGTTGCTTGTAATGCAGTAGCATTAGGTGCAGAAATTATTGAAAAACATTTCACTATAAGTAAAAAACTTCCAGGCCCAGACCACCAAGCTTCGCTTGAACCAAATGAATTACGTAAAATGATCAAATCTATCAGAGCTACTGAGGAATCTCTTGGCGATGGTATTAAGAAACCTAGAGATTCAGAATACGATGTTCTTCTGGTTGCAAGAAAAAGCATCGTTGCAAAAGAAAAAATAAAAAAAGGAGAACTTTTCAATCCAAATAATATCACTCAAAAGCGACCTGGCACAGGCAAAAGTCCTATGGATTATTGGGATATGCTCAACAAACCTAGTGATAGAGATTATAATCCTGATGAAGCCATAAAAGGTTGATGAGTGAAGAAATGAAAATATCCTTAAAATGATATATTTAGACAAATGAAGAGCATGAAAAGGAAGATGACTAAAGATTACATAACCAATAAGATACTAAGAGCTCAATTCAATAAGAAACTAATCAGGAGTGTTTGATTATGAAAGAAATTGTTAGGAATGTAACCATAATTGGGACAGGATCCTATTGTCCAGAGAATATTTATACAAATGAATATTTAGAGTCCATTGTAGATACAAATGATGAATGGGTATTTAAAAATTTAGGTATAAAGGAAAGAAGAATTGCAAACGATGAAGAAGCTACAAGTGATCTTTGTTCAAAGGCAGGGGAGCAGGCAATCGAAAATGCAGGATTAACTGTAGAAGATATCGATTTAATTATAGTTGCTACTGCAACTCCAGATAGATTGGCACCATCAACTGCTTGCTTTGTTCAAGACAAATTAAGAGCGTATAACGCTGTAGCTTTCGATATTTCAGCAGTGTGTTCTGGTTTTTTATACGCTATGTCAATAGCTTCTCAATTTATAGCTTGTCATGTTTATAATAATGTTTTAATAATTGGCGGGGATACGTTTTCCAAAATAACAGACTGGACTAGACGAGATTGTGTCTTCTTTGGTGATGGTGCAGGTGCAGCTGTTTTATCTCATTCGAATAATGAAGATGGATTTTTAGCCTTCAGATTATATTCTGATGGCAGAGGTAAATACAATTTTACAGTACCTGCTGGCGGCTCAGAAAACCCTGCTGATAATATTACAGTTGACCAACGAATGCATTACTTTCAGATGAATGGACGAGAAGTCTACAATACAGGCATTAAAGTATTACCAAATGCAATAAATAAAGTATTAGAA
>CAZSHL010000154.1:0-2925 GCA_964606585.1 uncultured Piscirickettsiaceae bacterium | reverse complement strand
CCAATTATAAGACTTGAACCTTCCAGGCACACCCTTCTCCATCCAATCGCCGATATGCCCATCGATTGAGATATCATTATCATCCCAAAAAGCAATTAATTTACCTAAGCCCAAAGTTCCAGCCAACGCGCATGCCTCATGAGACAAACCTTCCATCAAACAACCATCACCCACAAACACGTAGGTATGGTGGTTCACAATAGAATGACCAGTTTTGTTGAAGTGAGCTGCAAGAGTTCTCTCAGCAATAGCCATTCCAACCGCATTTGTGATACCCTGACCTAGTGGCCCAGTTGTGGTTTCAACTCCCTCAGCATAACCATATTCAGGATGTCCAGGTGTTTTGGAATGTAGTTGACGAAAATTTTTCAGATCATCAATGCTTAAGTTGTAACCAGTTAGATGCAGCAAAGAATAAATTAACATCGAACCATGACCATTTGACAAAACAAAACGATCACGATCAGCCCAATTTGCATTAGCAGGATTAAACTTTAAATGTTTATTCCATAATACTTCAGCAATATCAGCCATGCCCATCGGTGCGCCCGGATGCCCTGATTTTGCCCTTTGGACTGCGTCCATACTTAAAACACGAATCGCGTTCGCTAATTCTCTTTGAGAAGACATGTCAGACCTTAAATAATAGAAAACCAAATATTATACATTTTTTTGACTCTTTCTTGCGTCGGAAAGACCCTATACAGCACGTAAATTAAGAAAAATTTTCACTTCCAATGGAATCTAATACCTCATTAAAAAAAAATATGTTTCTAGATTATTTCATCAACAATATATTAAAATTATAGCTTCTTGATAGATGGAACTTTGTTACGAACAGTTTCTTTTTGTAACATTATTATGCGAAATATCAATTTTTTCTCGTCGAATTGGTAGCTGATTTTTTATTTGATTTGGAATGTAATGACTAAAAATGTTGTTTGGTTAAAGGATGTCAGCATTAACGATATAGACAAGGTTGGTGGTAAAAATGCCTCTTTAGGAGAAATGATTGGTGTACTTTCTAGCAAGGGAGTACAGGTACCAAATGGTTTCGCAACGACAGCTAAAGCTTTTAATCTATTTTTAGATCATTCTAATCTAAAGAATAAAATAAATGATTCCCTTAAGTCTCTCGATGTTAGTAATATCAATCAACTGAAAGAAACAGGAAAAAGTATTCGTCAATGGATTGAGAATGCTTCATTCCCAAATCCTCTACGCGACGAGATTATAAAAAACTATGAGGTTTTAACAAACAAGCTTGGTTCAGAAGTGACCTTTGCCGTGAGATCTTCAGCTACCGCAGAGGATTTACCCGAGGCATCATTTGCTGGGCAACAAGAAACCTTTCTGAATGTAAGTGGTATCGATAATATCTTGTTATCTATTAAAAAAGTTTTTGCCTCACTATACAACGATAGGGCGATATCTTATCGAGTACATCAAGGCTTTGAACATGAAGCGGTTTCACTATCAGCCGGAGTGCAACAAATGGTAAGAAGTGACATGGGTTCTAGTGGTGTCATGTTTACCATTGATACAGAAACTGGTTTTGAAGATGCAGTATTTATAACCTCTGCCTATGGGTTAGGTGAAACTGTAGTCCAGGGCGCCGTTAATCCTGATGAATTTTATGTTTATAAGCCATCCCTAAAAGCAAATCTTCCTTCAATCCTGTCGCGTAATTTAGGTTCAAAAGCGATAAAGATGATTTATGCTGATTATGACAGCAAGGATCTTGTTAAGACTGTATCTGTTGAAAAAGAAAAACGTCAGTTATTTAGTTTAAATGATGAACAAATACATCAACTTGCTAAGTATGCAATTATTATTGAATCTCACTATAAAAGACCAATGGACATTGAATGGGCACTTGATGGTGTAGATAACAAACTCTACATTGTGCAGGCTAGACCAGAGACTGTTAAAAGTCAGGCGAACAATACTCAACAAATCGAAAAATTTCATTTAAAAGAAACTTCCTCAATCATTATTGAAGGTAGGGCGATTGGGCAAAAAATAGGTACCGGTAATGCACGAATAATCAAAGATTTAGATGAGATGAATCAAGTACAAAAAGGAGATATTCTTGTTACCGATATGACTGACCCAGATTGGGAACCTGTTATGAAACTTGCTGCAGCAATTATCACAAATCGTGGTGGCAGAACTTGTCATGCAGCAATTATCGCAAGAGAACTAGGTGTTCCCGCTATTGTTGGCACTGGAAATGCAACAGAACTGCTTCATGACAATCAATCAATTACAGCTTCATGTGCAGAAGGTGATACTGGAAAAGTTTATCAAGGAATTTTAAATTTTGAACATTCCTTCACTTCTATTGAATCTCTGCCTGAGATACCAGTAAAGATTATGATGAATGTTGGCAACCCATCTCGTGCATTTGATTTTTCTAATACACCAAATTCTGGTGTTGGCCTAGCAAGACTTGAGTTCATTATTAATAATACTATTGGTATACACCCTAAAGCATTGCTTGAATTTAATCAACTTCCAAAGGGTATCCAGACAGAAATTAGACGTAGGACCTCTTGCTATAGGTCACCAGTAGATTTCTATGTTGAAAAACTAACAGAAGGTATCTCCAAAATCGCAGCTAGCTTCGCTAACTCACCGGTAATTATCCGCATGTCTGACTTTAAATCTAACGAGTATGCCAATCTTTTGGCAGGTGACCGCTATGAGCCCCTCGAAGAAAACCCAATGATTGGATTTAGAGGTGCTTCACGCTATATATCTAAAGAGTTTAGAGAATGTTTTGAGTTAGAATGTAAAGCAATTAAAAAGGTTAGAAATGAAATGGGTTTTAAGAATGTTGAAATTATGATCCCATTTGTAAGGACTGTTAATGAGGCATCAAAAGTGATTGATCTTTTGAAACAAAATGGATTAGAGCGCGGT
>CAZSHL010000153.1:0-2976 GCA_964606585.1 uncultured Piscirickettsiaceae bacterium | reverse complement strand
TAACCTAAAAACTGAAGAAGCCAAAGGAGCCAAAGAAATTGATAGGAAACTTGAACTTCAAAAAGAACTTGCTGATGCCAAGACTAAAGAAGCCGAAGCTAAAGAAGCGAGAGAAAGAAAGACGCAAGATGCTGAAGCAGATAAAGCTTATAAAATTATTCAGGATGCTCAATTAAAACGAAAACAGTCAGAACTTGAGGAGCTTCATAAAGAATTTGAAGAGCAACAGAAAGAGCTTGCTGAATTAAAAAAAGTAATAGAAGAGGAGACTGAAAATAAGAAAGCTAATCAAGAAAAAATTTTCTTAGAGCTTGAAAATCAAATTTCAAAGATAGAAGAAAAAAGAATAGAGGAGGAAAGTAAAGTCAAAAAAATTACACAATCTATAGCTGAACTAAACTCTAGAAAACAGCTATTAGAGGCTGCAATAAATAAATTTGATATGGAAGCTAAAGATCTTTATGGACAAAAAATTTCCAGAAAAGACGAGTTAGAAATAATAAATAACAAGATTAATGAAGCAAGAATTAAGCTAGAAGAGCATGAAAGTCGATTAACACTGTTTAGTGAGTTAATATCCAATAAAAAATTAACTGATGGACTCGCAATAGCCGGATTATTTCTATTAACTTTGCTTTTGATTGGCTTTAAAACAAGAAAAAAACCTTCTATAAATATCCATAAAGAACCAACTGAAATTCAGAATGGAAAATTGGAAGAAGATGAGGATATAGAGGAAGAGCATAAAGAAGAAGAAGAAGAAGAAGAAGAAGAAGATAAAAAAGGAATCAACTCAATACCTGATCATTATTATGTCCCTTTTAAAATTCTCAATTTCAAAAAATGGTCTAAAGATTGGGTTGATTTACAATCACTTAAGATCGATAGCATTGATGCACCAATAATCATGGGCATCGATAATTCCATATCTTCAGCTAAACTTCTTAATCAGAAGAATAACAAACAATGCGAGTTTAGTGATCATGAGACTGAAGTTTCATTGGAATTGAAGGCTTTAAAGTCATATAAAAATAAAACTGGAGTAGCTGTTAAACCTTTATGTATTCAATCTAGAGAGTTTTCTTGGCAAATAGCTAGTATTAGTGGTATTTCCGAAGATTACAAGCATGCTGTTGAAATTAAATATGAAGAATTCGACTATACTCATGCAAAAAATAATATAGTCCCTGACTATTATTACCCACAATTACAACACATAATGATGGTTACAGGTCTGGATAAAATACATTTTTGGTGTTACCGTCCAGGTAAAAAAGGAATTCTTCAGGTAGTTGAAAGAAACCAAAAATATATTGATAGCTTACTAAGATTTGAGGAAAAGTTTAAAGATAATCTAGTTAATATTAAATAAACGTGTAATAATGAAGATCAAATTGAACATTGAAAATAAATTTTCTTAAATTTATTTAAGATTACTTATGCCAACAATACTTGAAACTCTTGAGAACATACGCAAAAGACTTCTAGATACAACTAGACGTAACAGGTTAATTAATTTTAGATTAAACCAGAAAGATTGCTTAAGAGTAGTAGATGAGCTACCTGATCAATTGTTTGATGTACTTATTGACGGCAAATCAATGAGTTTTCTTCCAGTACCAGAACCTTCAGAAAAACAATTAATAGAAAAAGGTTACATTGCAATTAACCCAGATACAAAAGAAAAAGAGGAGATTAAGCCTTCCCCTAGTGCTAAACAATGGGCAAAAGAAATTGGGTTTGATACTGACTATGAGTTACCAAATAATTATGATGCATCTGAAACTGAAGAAAAGCACAGTGATTTAGATCTACAAACAATTTTTTATCCGCATGAACTAGACATTCGTTTAAAAAAAATCTACCAAAAAGTTCAGTTATCAATTAACGAAACTGGTACAAATATTTTATACGTAAGTGTTGGTTTCTTAGAGTGGAATGATGGAGGAGATAAGAATTCATTTGCTCCCTTATTTTTAATTCCTGTCTCCTTAGTAAAAGGTAAGTTAAATATCAAGAAAAAAATGTATGAATATAAAATCTCATACTCAGGTCAAAGTATTGTTAGTAACTTGTCTTTAAGAGAAAAACTTAAAAATGACTTTAATTTGGTACTCCCCGGAATCGAAGAAGGAACAAATCCTGAAAATTACTTAAAAGAAATTAAGAAATCAGTTCTAACTCAAAAACCAACTTGGAAAATTCATAGATACGTCTCCCTTTCATTGCTTAATTTTAGTCAACTTTTAATGTATCTCGACTTACACCCTGATCGTTGGCCAGATGATGCTAGTTTAGAAGATCATCCTTTGATTTCAAAACTTCTTGGGGGAATTGGAAATGATGAGGATGAGATTGAACCATTTGATATAAGTGAAGAACCATACCCCTTTGACACTTATGATGATATTCATGAAAAATATCCTATAGTTCTAGATGCCGATAGTTCTCAACATAGCGCCATTATTGAGGTTATCGATGGTCAAAATACTGTAATCGAAGGACCTCCAGGAACGGGTAAATCACAAACAATTGTTAATCTTATCGCAGCTGCAATTAACCAAGGAAAAAGTGTTCTTTTTGTAGCTGAAAAACAGGCAGCGCTCAAGGTTGTTCATGATCGACTTAATAATATTAACTTAGGTGATTTTTGTCTAAATTTGTGGAGTCATCGATCAACCAAAACTGAAGTTTTTACTAATGTTAAGAAAAGACTTGATAAATACCATAAATATCCTCAAAGAGGTATTGAAAAACCTAAAGGTGTATACGAAAAATCTGTTGAAGAGTTAAATAACTACGCAGATAAGATTAATAGCGAATGGAAATCAACTAAATACACCCTTCATCAAATATTTACTAAAGCGGCTCGATACAAAGAATTACTAACTCACGATTTTTTAGAATCAATTGAAAACAATGAAGATGGATTTACTAAAAAAGAGGTAGAGAATTCAGAGATATTATTAACCGATT
>CAZSHL010000152.1:0-3001 GCA_964606585.1 uncultured Piscirickettsiaceae bacterium | reverse complement strand
CCTTATTGCATGCACTATTTAGACAAAACTATGGTTGTTCTCACTTAATAGTTGGACGCGACCATGCTGGCATTAGTGACTACTATGGTCCGTTTGATGCGCATAATATATTTGATGAGATTGGCGATGAGTTGTTGACTCAACCTCTCAAACTCGACTGGTCATTCTGGTGTAATAAATGCGCCGAAATTACGAGTATGGATATTTGTCCGCACAATAATGAAGACAGACTATTATTATCAGGATCAAAATTGCGATATTTACTTAGTGCAAACCTAAAGGTTCCTGAAAACTTCTCTCGTCCAGAAGTTTTAAATATCTTGCGCAAATATTATGCTAGCCTTAAAGGCAGAAAAAAGACAAAGGTAGAATTAACAGGACACTCAGCAAAATAAATCATATGCAAACAAAATATAACTACTATTTCAATTTAAGTAACTGGCATATTAATTGTAAGTTTTCTGGCTCTATATTATTTACGCATATAAATGAGATATCCTATACAATTCTTAACCGTATACAAAACCTATTACCACTATCGAGAGTCTATCTTTTTCAATTTAGGAAAATAAATGATTACTGCTAATCCATTTTCACAGCTATTAGAATTAATGCCTAGTATTGCAATGCAAATCTATGTCGTTGCAATGGTAATTTTGGTTGTAGGTGGAACATTGCTAGATATGGCACACAAGAAAAGCGCTCAATTTTTCTTTAATAATTCTGAAAAAGCTAAGAGCCTAGCTACAAACCCTCTAAGCACAGCAGATAGAACAGCCATCGCAATCAAGACAGTTACTGAGGATGTATTAACTTCAGGTGAATTTTGCAACACTAGAAGAAGAATAGCCCACCTGTTAACTATGTATGGCTTTGTGTTTTTTGTTGTTGCAACCGCAATTATGATTTTTTGCTATACATCACCCGCAGAAAAAACACCAATTTTACTGCCAATACTTTGGCATACGGGGGCGATGATGCTTTGCGTTGGAGGTTACTGGTTCTGGTTTTTTATTAGAGTTGATGTTGCAGCAGAAGGTAATAAATGGTATCGCATTGTAAAAGCAGACCTGTTTGTTCTATCACTTTTAGCTACAGCTACTTTTGCACTAATTTGGTCTTATCTGCAAAGCAACAATATTTCTGGCTGGGAAACTTTATTTTTCGGATTATTTATTCTTTCAAGTACTGTACTCTTTGGTGGCGTATTGTGGTCTAAGTTTGCTCACATGTTTTTTAAACCGGCTGCAGCCTATCAGAAACGTATTACTGAAGCCGATGGTTCGAGAGAAAACCTGCCTGAGCCAGCTGATAGACCCGAACAGTTTGGTCTGGGCATAAAGCGGGAAGCGCCGCGACACTACTGATAGATGTATTTATTAACATTAATTGACAGGAGAAAAATATAATGCCAACTTTTGTATATATGACTCGTTGTGACGGTTGCGGACACTGCGTTGATATCTGTCCATCAGATATTATGCATATCGACAAAACTATTAGACGTGCAGTTAATATTGAACCTAACATGTGTTGGGAATGTTATTCCTGTGTAAAGGCATGCCCACAAAATGCAATTGACGTTCGTGGTTACGCTGACTTTGCCCCTCTGGGACATAGTGTTCGTGTGTTAAGAGAAGAAGAAAAAGGAACAATTTCATGGAAAATTAAGTTTCGCGACGGTCGAGAAAAAAACTTCTTATCTCCAATCACTACTCAACCTTGGGGTGAAAAAATCCCAAAACTTGGTGAACTTGAAGTGCCTAGTGATGAAGAACTTGAATCGCAGTTGCTATGCTATGAACCTGATGCGCTAAATATTGATACTGGGCTCCCACTATTGAAAAAAGAAAATCTGAAAGAAGGGGTTTATTACTAATGGGCAAAATTAAAACAATTTGGGAAGAGTGTGATATTTTAGTCGTTGGTGGAGGTATGGCTGGAACAGGTGCAGCTTATGAAGCTAGATACTGGGGCCGAAATATGAAGATTGTTTGTGCAGAAAAAGCCAATATTGATAGAAGTGGTGCAGTTGCCCAAGGACTGTACGCAATTAATTGTTATATGGGCATGCAGTGGGATGAAAACCAGCCTGAAGACCATGTCCGATATGCTCGAAATGACTTAATGGGCTTGGTTCGTGAAGACCTTGCTTTTGATATGGCACGCCATGTGGATTCCGCTGTTCATAAGTTTGAAGAATGGGGTCTTCCGATTATGCGAAATGAAAAAACTGGACATTACCAACGTGAGGGCAAATGGCAGATTATGATTCATGGTGAAAGCTATAAACCAATCGTTGCCGAGGCTGCTAGAAAATCTGCAGACAAAATTTACAATAGAATTATGATTACTCATCTTCTGATGGATGAGAGCAAAGATAATCGAGTTGGCGGTGCTGTAGGCTTTAACTGTAGAACTGGAGATTTCCATGTTTTTCGTGCCAAAGCAGTAATTGTAGCCGCTGGTGGAGCCTCTCATATTTTTAAGCCTCGCTCGGTGGGAGAAGGCATGGGCAGGACTTGGTACGCACCTTGGAGTAGTGGTTCTGCTTATGCACTACCTATCGGTGTTGGTGCGAAGATGACTCAAATGGAAAATCGCATAGTTCTCACGAGATTTAAGGATGGATATGGACCTGTTGGGGCCTACTTTCTTCATCTTAAGACCTACACCCAAAATACCTATGGAGAAGAGTATGAGTCAAAGTGGTATGAACATACCAAGGAAATGGTAGGAGAGTATATCGACCATACGCCAACACCTACATGTCTTCGGAACCATGCCTTTATAGAAGAAGTTAAGGCTGGCAGAGGTCCAATTCACATGGTTACAATGGAGGCATTTCAAGACCCTCATTTAGAAGAAGTTGGATGGGAAAACTTTCTTGGTATGACGGTTGGTCAGGCAGTCGTCTGGGCTTCCCAAGACATAGACCCTAAATATATGAATCCTGAACTAACGACATCTGAACCCTATGTGATGGGCTCCCATGCAACCT
>CAZSHL010000151.1:0-3027 GCA_964606585.1 uncultured Piscirickettsiaceae bacterium | reverse complement strand
TATAGGTGATGTTATTAAAGTCAGCATTAAAGAAGCTTCTCCTCGTGGTAAGGTCAAAAAAGGCGATGTTTATGATGCCGTGGTTGTAAGGACTGCACAAGGTGTGCGTCGTAAAGATGGATCAAAGATTCGTTTTGATAGCAATGCTGTTGTTTTATTAAATTCCAAGTTAGAGCCAATCGGTACCCGTATTTTTGGACCAGTGACTCGTGAATTAAGAAGTGCTGAGTTTATGAAAATTGTTTCACTTGCACCTGAGGTTTTGTAATGGCAAAGATTAAATTAAATGATGAAGTTATTGTAATCGCAGGCAAAGATAAAGGTTCTGTAGGTACGGTAACTAAAGTTTATAGCTCGCAAGTCATTGTCGAAGGTCTCAATTTGGTTAAAAAATGTGTCAGACCAAACCCAAATGAAGGCGTTCAGGGGGGTATTGAAGAAAAAGAAATGCCATTGGATGTTTCTAATGTGGCGATTTATAACCCAAAAAGTGAAAAAGCCGATCGTGTAGGCGTGAGAGTGACTAAAGAGGGCGTAAAGGAAAGGTTTTTCAAGTCAAACGGTGAAGCCGTAATTTGACATAATTAAGAGTAGGTGAGAAGTGTCTAGATTGCAAGAACATTATAAAAACAAGATTGTACCAAAGCTTAAGAAAGAGCTTGGTATCGACAATACTATGGCAGTGCCAAAGATTGAAAAGATCACCATCAATATGGGCCTTGGAAGTGCTTTGGGTGATAAGAAAGTTTTGGAAAGCGCTATTGAAGAGCTAGGATTGATTTCATCTCAAAAGCCGCAAACTTGTTTTGCTCGCAAATCAGTAGCAAGTTTTAAACTAAGAGAAGGAAACGCCATCGGTTGTAAGGTAACTCTAAGAAAAGATAGAATGTATGAATTTTTAGATCGTCTAGTCAATATTGCAATTCCTCGAGTAAGAGATTTCCGTGGTCTAAATACTAAATCGTTTGATGGGCGTGGCAACTACAATATGGGTATTACTGAACAAATTGTATTTCCGGAAATCGATTTTGAGAAGGTTACAAAAGTGCGTGGTATGGATATTGCAATCACTACCAATGCTAATAATGATAATGATGCTAAGAAACTATTAGCGATGTTTAATTTCCCATTTAAAGGATAAAGTAATGGCTAAAAAGTCTATGATATACAGAGATATCAAGCGTGCAAAGTTAGTTGAAAAGTACCGTGATAAACGTCTTAAGTTAAAAAGAATTATTAAGAGTGTTCATACTTCAGATGAGGACCGTTTTCAGGCAATAATTAAATTGCAGTCACTTCCTAGAGATGCCTCTCCTGTTCGTCAACGAAATCGTTGCGGTCTTTCTGGTCGCCCTCATGGGTTCTATCGAAAATTTGGACTAGCTAAAACTCAACTCAGAGAGCGCGCTATGAATGGCGAAATTCCTGGGCTTTCTAAAGCGAGTTGGTAGGAGAATAATTATGAGTATGTCTGACCCAGTAGCTGATATGTTAACTCGCATTAGAAATGCCCATGCAGTTAACAAAGAAGAAGTAACGATGCCTTCATCAAAATTAAAATGTGGTATTGCAAGTGTTCTGCAGATTGAGGGCTATATCAATTCCTTCACAGTTGAAGAAGATAGCACCTCTTTAAATAAAATATTAAAGATAAATTTAAAGTACTATGACAATAAACCCGTTATTGAATCAATTGAAAGACTCTCTAAGCCAAGTTTACGATTGTATGCAAGTAAAGATAATATTCCTAGCGTTATGAATGGCCTAGGAATTGTTATTATTTCGACACCAAAAGGTGTAATGACTGGCCAAGCTGCAAAAGCGCAAAATGTTGGCGGCGAAGTGTTGTGTAGCGTTTCATAATATTGGAGATTGAGAATGTCTAGAGTAGCAAAGTTGCCAATTAAAATACCAGCTGGAGTTGAAGTCTCACAATCCGGTAATGTATTTTCTGTTAAGGGAAAGTTAGGTGAAATGAGCATGAATGTTCATTCTTCAGTGGTTATTAGTAATACTGATGATGTTTTGACTTTCGATACAATTAAAGTGATTGAAAAAGATCAAAAGGCAGCCTGGGCGCAAGCTGGAACTGCTAGAGCAAACGCTTTCAATCTTATTAAAGGTGTTACAGAAGGTTGGGAAAAAAAGTTGGTACTGATTGGTGTTGGTTATCGTGCACAAGCTAGAGGTAAAGTGTTAAATTTAACCTTGGGATTTTCTCACCCTGTTAATTACAATCTTCCTGAAGGTGTTAGTGTTGAAACACCTTCACAAACAGAAGTCGTGGTGAAGGGTATTGATAAACAAAAAGTTGGTCAAGCGGCAGCAGAGATAAGAGCTTTCCGTCCACCAGAACCATATAAAGGAAAAGGTGTTCGTTACACTGATGAGTATGTTGTTAGGAAGGATGCTAAGAAAAAATAAATGATTGAATGGTGAGTTAGATGAAAAATTTAAAAAAACAAGCTCGGATAAGAAGGGCGACAAAATTTAGAGCAAAGCATACTAGTAAAGATTTAGAACGTTTATGCGTACACAAGTCTTCAAATCACATCTACGCCCAAATTGTAAGTAGCTGTGGAACAAAAACTCTAGCTTCTGTATCTAGTCTATCCGCCAAAATAAAAAATGGAGGCAACATTGATGCGGCATCTAAGGTGGGTGGTTTAATAGCTAAAGAAGCAAAAAAAGCAAAAGTTTCAAAGGTTGCTTTTGACCGCTCTGGATTTAAATATCATGGTCGAGTTAAGGCCCTTGCTGAGGCAGCAAGAGAAGGTGGCTTAGAATTTTAATTTAAGTTTATAAAGGTTTAAACAATGGCTGAAAAAAAGAAAAATAATTATAACGAAGAAAGCGAATTTATTGAAAAACTAGTAAATATTCGTCGTGTTGTTAAGGTAGTTAAGGGCGGGCGGATTTTTGGTTTTTCTGCTCTGGTTGTTGTTGGTGATGGTAACGGCAAGGTTGGATATGGTATAGGAAAAGCTCGAGAAGTTCCAATAGCTATTCAAAAAGCAATGGATAAAG
>CAZSHL010000150.1:0-3037 GCA_964606585.1 uncultured Piscirickettsiaceae bacterium | reverse complement strand
AAACAATCGCTGGGAGTATTATTGGAAAGGTAATCAAAAGAAATGTACGCAATGGCGTACAACCTAAATCAAGTGCCGCTTCATTTATACTGTCGTCATAACTAGACATTCTAGACTGAATAATGACTGAGACATAACACATAGAAAAAGTTATATGAGCAAGCGTTACAGTTAATACCCCTCTATCAATAGCCAAAGTGATAAACGTAAGTAGGGTGGATAGGCCTAATATAACCTCTGGCATTACCATGGGAGCATAGATCATTCCAGAGAAAAGTGTTCTGCCTCTAAATTTCCCAAAACGGGTCATTACTAGTCCCGCAATAGTGCCTAAGAATGTTGCTACAGAGGAAGAGATAAATGCAACCTTAAAGGTTACCCATGCAGCATCTTTGATGCCTTGATTGCTCATTAACTCGCCATACCATTTTGTTGAGAAGCCACCCCAAACTGTCACCAATCTGGATTCATTAAAGCTAAAAAGTATCAGTAAGATAATCGGAATATATAAAAATGAAAAGCCAATTATTAGGGCGAAGATATTGAAGTTGCCGTACTTTTTCATTTAATCGCCTTTTCTTGAGATTTTTGATAGAGAATAATCGGCACCACTAGAAGTAAAAGCATGATAATGGCAACAGCCGATGCTACAGGCCAGTCTCTATTGTAGAAGAACTCACCCCAAAGAACTTTACCTATCATTAAGGTTTTTGTTCCGCCTAAAAGATCTGGGATAACAAACTCACCAACAACAGGAATAAATACAAGGAAACATCCAGCTAGAATGCCAGGTAAAGATAAAGGTATTGTGACAGTCCAAAAAGTTTTAATTGGGCGACAACCAAGATCAGCTGCTGCCTCTAAAAGGCTCATATCCATTTTTTCTAGATTGGCATACAGGGGTAGTATCATAAAGGGTAAGTAGGAATAAACGATACCGATATAAACTGCCAAGTCGGTGTTCATGATAATTAGAGGTTTATCGATAATTCCTAAAGTCATTAAGGCTAAATTTAATAAACCCTCTGTTTTTAAGATACCAATCCAAGCATAAACACGAATAAGAAAAGATGTCCAGAAAGGAAGAATAACCAGCATCAACAAGATGCCTCGCCAGCGTGTCGGTGCTCTTGCAACACTATAAGCTATCGCGTAGCCTATGATGAGCGTTAGTATTGTTGATACTATTGCAATTTTAAGGCTAGAGAGATAGGCATTGATATAGAGTGAATCGCTAAAGAGAAAAAGATAGCTATCGATACTGGCTTGTATTTTTGGCCACCATGAATCTCCCCAACTGAAAAGAGCAGTATAGGGAGGCATTGCGACGACGGGTTGGGCAAGACTAATCTTAAGTACAATAATGAATGGAAATAAGAATAGAAGGAGCAGCCAAAGGTATGGAATTGAAATAGCTGCATTCCTTCCATTGAATGTTCTTTGAAACAAAGTCCTTTTATTTATTTGATTGTTAGCCATAAAATAGATAGATCTAAGAAAGCAATACTACAGCTGAGTGGGGAGCCCAATGAAGGTAAACCTCATCCCCCCAGGTTAGATGATGTTCTGCAGTTCTTTCGCGGTTAGCTCGAATAGCGGTAAGCTGTCTTCCATTCTCGAGCTTTACGTGATAAGTTGAAAAACTACCTCCATAGCCGACATCTTCAATCTTGCCTTGTAGAATATTGCAATCCACGTCTGGTAATTTTTTTGTGATTTCAAGTTTCTCTGGCCTAAGGGCGAACCATATCCTGTTACCAATAGGCGCATCAATTTCTTGACTCGCATAAACAATAGTTTTGGAATCTTCAGAGAGTAACTGTGTTCCTTTTTCATCTTGACCTTTATAGACACCTTTTAAGATATTTACGTCACCAATAAAGTCAGCCACATCTCTATTAATTGGTGTCTCGTATATCTGTGTAGGTGTTGCAACTTGGATTAATTTGCCGGAATCCATTACTCCAATTCTGCTAGATACTGTCATTGCCTCTTCTTGGTCATGAGTCACAATCACAAAAGTTACTTCTAATTTTTCCTGGATGTCCATTAATTCGAACTGTGTTTGCTCTCTTAATCGTTTATCTAGAGCCCCCAAAGGTTCGTCTAGGAGCAACAATTTAGGCTGCTTGGCTAAACTTCTAGCTAGCGCAACGCGTTGACTCTGACCGCCTGAAAGTTGGTTAGGTTTTCGTTTTGCAAAATTTGTAAGTTCAACCAGTTCAAGCATTTCCTCGACTCTCTGATTGATGACATTTTCTGGTAATTTGTCTTGTTTTAGACCGAAAGCGATATTCTTTTCTACCGTCATATGTGGAAAAAGTGCATAAGACTGAAACATCATATTAATAGGTCTTAGATGAGGAGGTATGTCCGACATATCCTCACCATCAACTAGAATCCTTCCTTCTGTTGTTTTTTCGAAACCTGCCAACATCCTAAGAAGCGTAGTCTTACCACAACCAGAAGGGCCTAGTAAAGAGAAAAATTCGTTTTTATATATATCTAAGGATAAATTATCAATAGCAGCAAAGTCACCAAACTTTTTTGTGACATTTTCTATTTGAATATATGGTTTTTGGTTTGAATCCAGCCAAGGTTCAGTTGTTGATTTTTCGGTCATAATTGAAAATAAAAAATTACCTCCATGACAGTAAAGTCATGGAGGTAACGATAGCGCAGTATTAGTATCCTGTTGTAATCTTAGTCCAAAGACGAGTCACAACTCGTTGTGTTGCAGCATCGTAGGTAGGTACAGTATACAAACCTTCAAGAACTTCAGGTGTTGGGTAAACTGCAGGATCATTGAACAGCTCTTCATCTAAAAGTGGCTGCGAAGCTAAATTACCGTTGGCATACCAAACATAGTTGGTTGCTGTGGCAATCTGCTGAGGATCCATTGTCCAGTTGATGTACTTATGTGCGTTATCAGGATGAGGTGCATCTTTTGGAATAGCTAACTGATCAAACCACATAAGGGCGCCTTCATCAGGAATTGAATAAACAATTTCAACGCCATTATCAGCATCCCAGGCTG
>CAZSHL010000149.1:0-3086 GCA_964606585.1 uncultured Piscirickettsiaceae bacterium | reverse complement strand
TGGATATGTTGGTTTACCATTGGCCATTGTGTTTGGTAAAAAACGAAAAGTGATTGGCTTTGACATAGATCAAAATAGAATTACTGAATTAAAGAGTGGCTATGACTGCACACTGGAAACAACACCTCAAGAACTTAAAGACGCTGTTCATCTTAGCTATACTAGCATTAAAGAAGATATTTCAGACTGTGAGATTTATATTGTCACCGTCCCAACTCCAATTGATGAGCATAAAAAGCCAGATTTAACATCACTTGAAAAATCAAGCGAGATGGTAGGAAATGTTCTTAATAAAGGGAACATAGTTATTTATGAGTCAACGGTATATCCTGGAGCTACTGAAGAGGTGTGCGTGCCAATATTGGAACAACAATCTGGGCTAAAATTTAACAAAGATTTCTTTTGTGGATATTCGCCTGAGAGAATTAATCCAGGAGATAAAGAGCATCGAGTAACCACTATTAAGAAAGTAATAGCAGGTTCTACAGCTGAAATTGCAACTGTAGTTGATAAGTTGTATCAAGAGGTTATCACTGCAGGTACACACAAGGTAAGTAGTATCAAAATTGCAGAAGCCGCGAAGGTTATTGAAAATACACAGCGTGATGTAAATATCGCACTCATTAACGAGCTCGCTCTCATATTTAATAAGCTAGATATTGATACTGAATCTGTACTTGAAGCAGCAGGTACAAAATGGAACTTTCTGCCATTTCGTCCCGGATTGGTGGGTGGTCATTGTATTGGTGTAGATCCTCATTATTTAAGTCACAAGGCTCTTGAGGTTGGCTATTATCCTGAGATGATTCTCGCTGGCCGTCAACTTAATGATAATATGGGGCCATATGTTGTTAATCAAGTCTCAAAATTAATGATACATAAGCGCATTGATGTAATGGGTGCCAATATATTAATTATGGGTCTAACTTTTAAAGAAAATTGTCCAGATTTACGAAATACACGTGTAGTTGATTTAGTTGAAGAGTTTAAAAGCTTTAACTGTAATGTAGATGTATTTGATCCATGGGCGAATCAGGAAGATGCTTTACGTGAGTACGGTATTAAACCAATTGACAGACCAATCAATGATAAATATGATGCAATTTTATTAGCAGTTGCACACGATAAGTTTAAGAAGTTAACATCAAAACAGATAAGAGCTTATGGCAAAGACAATCACGTTCTTTATGATATTAAATATTTGTTAAAAATTGATGAAGTAGACGGAAGGTTATAAAAAAAACGAAGAAGTGTTAAGCATATTTAAAATAACATCCAAGCCATAATACATGTAATGACTTTGACGAGATTCTTTTATCTGTTTTTATCTTTGAGTTCATTCTGTTATCATATTTTGTAGAATAAGCCTTGTTATTTAATATTTATTTATGCACATATCATGATTACAAAATGTCTATTTCCAGCAGCAGGTTATGGTACTAGGTTTCTACCTGCTACCAAGGCTGTACCCAAAGAGATGTTACCTATCCTTACTAAACCTTTATTACAATATGGTGTAGAAGAAGCCCTATCTGCTGGCATAACTAATATGGCTATTGTTACGGGTAGAGGTAAACGATCAATTGAAGATCACTTTGATAATTCATTTGAACTTGAGTCACAACTTAGTGGAACCTCGAAAGCGCACTATCTAGAAGAAATCAAGGCAGTGATTGAGAAAGCAACCTTTGCCTATATTCGTCAACAAGAAATGCTTGGATTGGGTCATGCTATCCTTACTGGTGAGCCTCTTATCGGAAAACAACCTTTTGCAGTAATTCTGGCAGATGATTTATGTGATTGCCCTGAAAGTGGAGTTATTAACCAAATGATTGATATTTATAATAAATATGAATGCTCAGTTATAGCCATAGAAGAAATTCCATTTACTCAAATCGAAAACTACGGAGTCATTTACGGTGATTTAATTGACGGTACAAATAACACTTACAGAGTATCCAATATGCTTGAAAAGCCAAATTCAAATGATTTAATCGATTTTGTGGATGATAAGATTAATCCAAAAAATATGCCCAGTTTTATGGCAATCATAGGGCGATATATTCTAACGCCAGATATTTTTGATATTCTCAAGAAAATAAAGCCTGGAAAAAGTGGGGAAATACAAATCACTGATGCTTTACTTTCTCAGGCTAAACAAGGCAAAGTTATTGCTCACAAATTTCAAGGGAAGCGATTTGATTGTGGTAGTGTTGAAGGGTATCTAGAAGCTACAAATTATTTTGCGAAAATCCAAGGAATAAAAAATTTCTAGATAGTTTCAGCAACTATTTACTAACTAGTTTATTCTCCAAACATTAAATTTACAATAGAAGTTTATGTTGAGTTCTGTTAATTTATGTTAAATAAAGCCCTGACTAATTTAAAGCTATCTTTACGTAATTAGTTTAGTGAGAAACGCCTTGACTATTGATGACTTTTAAGAATGTCATCCATAGTATTTTTAAATCAAAGCAAAATGATTTACGACTCATATATTCGACATCTAATGCAACTTTGTCAGGAATTGATAGTTCATCACGTCCATTCACTTGTGCCCACCCCGTAATTCCCGGCAATAATTTGTCAACACCTTCTTTAGTGCGCAAATTAATCAAATCATCTTGGTTAAATAAGGCTGGACGAGGGCCAACAAAATTCATGTCACCAATGATAACGCTCCATATCTGCGGAAGCTCATCAAGACTAGTTTTTCTCAATAACCTTCCTATAGGTGTTAGGAATACATCAGGATCATCAAGCATATGTGTAGCGACTTCTGGGGCGTTGCTACGCATGGTTCTAAATTTTGGCATAGAAAAGGTTAAACTTTCTTTTCCTATACGGTCAGACCAATAAAATACTGGTCTACCCGAAGAAATATAAACTAGAAACGATATAATTAATATTGGAAAAACTAATATTGTTAATAAAAATACCGCCAAAATCATATTTGAAATTCTATTCATGTATCATTTTTTAATCCCGCAAGCACACCAAAATGGCTTTCTATTAGAAAACTGAACATCAGTAAATCCAGAATTATTGAATATTTCAATTATTTCTTCCTTTGAATACCTGTTTTC
>CAZSHL010000148.1:0-3099 GCA_964606585.1 uncultured Piscirickettsiaceae bacterium | reverse complement strand
TCAGTCGTTGAGCAGCTTATTTTAGCAACATATGATGAATTCTATTTAGACCTTCTGACACATAGAGTACCGCCCGGAGTTGATGAGGCAGCATATGTCAAGGCCGGCTTTTTAACTAGTGTTGCAAAAGGTGAGCAGAACTGTAATTCAATCTCGCAAGAACATGCCACCTTTTTATTAGGTACGATGCTAGGTGGCTACAGCATCAATTCTCTAATTGATTTATTGGATGATAATGAAGTAGCTGAAACTGCTTGCAAAGCTCTCTCTCAAACCATCTTGATTTATGATGCCTATCAGATGATTCTTGAAAAGTCTGAGCATAACCTATATGCTAAGAAGATTATCGATTCATGGGCATCAGCAGATTGGTTTACCAATAATAGTTCGCTAGCTGAAACTATCAAGGTTGTCGTTTTTCGCGTAGATGGGGAAACAAATACTGACGACCTTTCACCTGCAACAGAGGCTTGGTCACGTCCAGATATACCTCTCCATGCCCAAGCGATGCTTATAAAGAAAATGGACAAACCGCTAGACACTATTGAGAAACTAAAGAAGAAAGACCTTCCATTAGCTTATGTGGGTGATGTTGTCGGCACAGGCTCTTCACGTAAATCAGCGATAAATTCGGTTTTATGGCATATGGGAGAAGCTATCGATTACGTACCTAACAAAAACAGTGGCGGAATCATTCTTGGTGGCAAAATTGCACCAATATTCTTCAATACAGCTGAAGATTCTGGAGCTCTGCCAATTGAGTGTGATGTTTCAAAACTCAAGATGGGTGATGAAATCACAATTCATCCCTATAAAGGAATCATCACAAATAAAGATGGTGAAACAGTCTCTAGTTTTAAATTAGCACCGACTACAATGCTAGATGAGGTTCGTGCTGGCGGAAGAATTCCACTGATTATTGGTAGAGGTTTAACCGACAAAACAAGGAATGACCTCGCTTTGGATGTTAGCGAAATTTTTCTCCGTCCAACAGACCCTAAAAAAAGTAAAGTGGGCTATACGCTTGCTCAAAAAATTGTTGGCAAAGCATGTGGAGTTGATGGTGTTCGTGCTGGAACCTATTGCGAACCAAGAATGAGCACGGTAGGTTCACAAGATACCACAGGAGCAATGACACGCGATGAATTAAAAGAGCTTGCCTGTCTAGGTTTTTCAGCAGATTTGGTAATGCAGAGTTTCTGTCATACCGCTGCTTACCCAAAACCAATAGACCTGGAATTGCAACACACTTTGCCTGACTTTATGCATACCCGTGGAGGAGTGGCTCTGAAACCAGGCGATGGAATTATTCATTCCTGGCTAAATCGTATGCTTTTGCCTGACACGGTTGGAACCGGTGGAGACTCGCACACACGTTTTCCAATTGGAATTAGCTTTCCAGCTGGTTCTGGTTTGGTCGCTTTTGGCGCTTCAATTGGTGTTATTCCATTAGATATGCCAGAATCTGTTTTAGTTCGTTTTACAGGTAATATGCAACCTGGAATCACATTAAGGGATTTAGTAAATGCTATACCTTATATGGCAATTCAGAAAGGACTGCTGACTGTTGAAAAGTCAAACAAAAAAAATATTTTTTCTGGCAGGGTGCTTGAAATTGAAGGCTTAGGAGACTTGAAAGTTGAACAAGCTTTCGAGCTTGCAGATGCTTCTGCTGAAAGGTCTGCAAATGGTTGTACAGTTCAACTCAACAAGGAACCGGTAGTCGAATACTTAGAATCAAACATTACGTTACTTTCTTCTATGATTGATAGCGGCTATGAAGACAAGAAAACTCTTGCCAAGCGTATCCAAGGTATGCGTAAATGGCTTGAAAAACCAGAACTTCTCAAAGCTGACAAAGATTGTGAATATGCAGAAGTAATTGAAATTAATCTGAATGAAATCAAGGAACCAATACTTGCCTGCCCAAATGACCCAGATGATGTGAAGTTGCTTTCTGAGGTCGCGAATACAACTATCGACGAGGTATTTATTGGTTCATGCATGACAAATATTGGACACTTTAGAGCCGCAGCACAACTACTCAAGGATAAAGCTGAGCTTAACACTGTATTGTGGATAGTGCCACCTACCCGCATGGATGAAAAACAGTTGCGAGCTGAAGGTGTTTATGAAACTTTTGAGCGCCTAACTGAACGTACAGAAGTTCCAGGATGTTCTCTGTGCATGGGAAATCAAGCAAGAGTAAATGAAGGTGCATCGGTCGTGTCGACTTCTACAAGGAACTTTCCAAACCGTCTTGGTGATAATGCTAATGTATTTCTTGCTTCAGCCGAAGTTGCGGCAATTTCTGCTAAATTAGGCTATATTCCTAGCACTGAAGAGTACCTTTCTTTAATGAAAAATATTGAACCCATGGAAGGTGAGATATATCAGTATCTAAACTTCAATCATATTTCTGACTATCGAGAGGCCGCATCAAATGTACCACTCGAAACCATTCTACAAGATTAAAATAATTGAGTTATAAAAAAAGCCGCTACGCGGCTTTTTTAATGATTAGATCAAGGAGCTTACTTGATCTTAGCTTCCTTATACATAACATGTTTCCTAATCACTGGATCAAATTTTTTTACCTCCACCTTATCTGGATGTAAACGCTTGTTCTTTGTAGTTGTGTAGTAGTGGCCTGTTTTAGCCGAAGATACTAGTTTTATTTTTTCTCTCATAATCTAGTCCTTATACTTTTTCGCCACGCTCACGGATTTCTGAAAGCACCGAATCAATACCCTTCTTATCAATCACACGCAAACCCTTTGCAGAAAGTTTTAACTTAACATAACGATTTTCACTTTCCACCCAAAATCGATGAGTATGAAGGTTTGGATAGAAGCGACGACGAGTTTTATTGTGCGCATGAGAAACATTATTGCCACTCATAGGTCTCTTACCAGTAACTTGACATACTTTTGCCATAACTAACAACAAATTTCTAAAAAGGGGAAATTATACGCAATATTTTGCTGTTTTTTTATATATATTTATTTACTTTTTTGTTAAAAACTGTATCATTACCAGTCTCTCGGAGGGATGGCAGAGCGGCTGAATGCACCGGTCTTGAAAACCGGCAAGGGCTAA
>CAZSHL010000147.1:0-3135 GCA_964606585.1 uncultured Piscirickettsiaceae bacterium | reverse complement strand
CCTGATAAGCTCCAATATGTTGTGTAATTCCTCCATCTTCTCCGCTAGCCACTTTGGAATTTCTAATATAATCTAACAGTGAGGTCTTACCATGGTCTACATGGCCCATAATTGTTACCACTGGTGGTCTAGGCGTTAACTTTAATTCGCTGTCATCATTTTGAATTAAAGTATCTTCGACAGTTTCTTCGTTACTTATTATTGGCTTATGACCCATCTCTTCAACTACCAAGATTGCAGTATCTTGATCAATTACATCATTTAAAGTTGCCATCACACCCATACCCATCATTACCTTAAGCACCTCTCCAGCCTTTGTTGCCATGCCTAATGCTAAATCAGAAATTTTGATTGTTTCAGGGATTTTAACTTCACGAACTATTGGGTCAACTGGCTTATGGAAGGCGTGCTGTGCCTGTTCTTCACGTATTTTTTGTGATAATTTCGTACGCTCTTTTTTCTTTAATTTGCGGTTTGGATTATGTTTAGCAACATGTAATTCTTTTCTTTCTACTGCAGGAAATTTTTCTGTATCTGGCTTGTCAAGATTTCGCAATCTTTTTGGGGGTTTTTTTGAGGACTTAGTAATATCATTTTCTGATTCCTTGTTTTTATTTTTTTCTGCCTCAACATCAGTCTTTTTTTGCTCTTTTTGTTGTTTGAGTTTCTCGTCTTGTTCCTTTTTTTGACGCACCATATCATTACGTTTAGCATCTTGAGCTTGATCTTTCTCTTCAGCCAGCCTGCCTTTTTCAAGCGCCTGGCGGGCTTTAAGTACTGACTCATCTTTAGCTTCACTTGAATCAGCCGGTTTTGGCGTTTCACGCTTACTCTTAACTTTAATCTTAACGCCACCAGTTGTAGTTGTTTGTGGCTTGGATGTTTTGCGCGATACAGAAATGCTAGACTTTGTACCCGCTCGCTTACTAAGACTTGACATTAAAATCTTTCTTTCTTCAATAGAAATATCAGATTCTTGGTTTTTACCTTTAATCCCAGCTTCAGCCAAAATTGATAACACCTGGTCTGGAGTCTTTTTGAGCAATCTAGAAAGTGTCTCTACATTATGTGCCATATTTCCTTATCTCGATTTCTATAGTACTAATAAATAATAATAAGCAGTTATTTAAACCACCCAGCATTTTCCCTTGCAGATAAAATAACACCTGATGCGCTTTCGCTACTAATATCATGAATTTCTTGTAATTCAATAATTGAAAGTTCAGCTAAAGCATCAATCGTATTTATCTCAGCACCAATCAATGCTAATGCAAGCAACTCATTCACACCATCAATGCCTAATAAAACTTCTAAGGCCTCAGCATCAGTTAAAGCCTTAACCAACTGTGCATCTTGTGCTCTTTCTTGAAGCTCCCCAACCATCTCTGAATCAAACTCTTCAATCTGAGATAAGACCTTGGCATCTGCATCCGCAATCTCGTCTAAGCTAGAATAACCTTCATCAATCAAAACTCCTGCTACCTCAGCATCAACACCAAGATTATCAGCAAGCTTTTCACTTGTTTTTTGAATCTCCTTTGCCTGCATGTCATCCGCATCAGAAATAGACATAACATTTAACTTCCAGCCGGTTAGTTTGCTTGCTAATTTAATATTTTGACCACCACGGCCTATTGCAAGAGCTAATTGATCTTCATTAACAGCAATATCCATTGATCCTTTTTCTTCATCTACAACAATTGAACTTACCTCAGCTGGCGCCATTGCATTAATCACAAATTGCGCAGGATCTTCATCCCAAGGAATAATATCGACACGTTCTCCATTTAACTCATTTGAAACTGCTTGCACACGAGCACCGCGCATACCGATGCAAGTCCCGATTGGATCAATCCTCCTATCTTTTGCTTTAACAGCTAGTTTAGCTCGTAAACCTGGATCTCTTGCTCCACCTTTAATTTCAATAATGCCCTCACTAATCTCTGGAACTTCCATTTCAAATAGCTGTAGCATCATCTGAGTTGCGGTCCGACTTAGAAAAATTTGTGCACCACGAGGAGTTGACTTTACCTCTTTAATATATGCTCTAAGACGATCGTTCTTGCGAACTGACTCATTTGGAATTAAATCAAATTTTGAGATCATACCGTCTATACCCCCCATATCGACATAGACATTACCTCTATCGACTCTCTTGACAGTGACCATAACTACCTCACCCAGCCTCTGCGAAAAGTTATCAACGATTACTGTTCTTTCCGCTTCTCGAACTTTTTGAATGATTACTTGTTTTGCTATCTGTGCAGCAATTCTTCCATACTCAAGAGAATCTATTGATTCTTCAACATAATCACCTACCACAAAACCGGACACATCTTTTTCATACTTGTTCAATTCTGGATCAAACTCAGTCCCTTCATCGTCAACAAATATAGCTCCATCTTCAACAACCAACCAGCGCCTATAAGTATCAAACTCACCAGTGTGCCTGTTAACCTCAACACGCACATCCATGTTTTTTCTTTTTTTTGTGGCAACCGCTAGAGCCTCTTCTAATGATTCTATGACATCATCTTTACTGATATTTTTTTCATTCGAGATTGCCTCAACCATTAAAAATAATTCTTTGCCTTCCATCCATTTCTCCTAAAAATGAGCAATTAAATTTGCTTTTTCAATTAAATTTAAATCCATTGTTACAGGGCCTAGCTCTGTCACCAGTTCAATTGTATTTTCAGTTTCGCTAATACTTCCAATACTTCCCTTAAATTTTCTCCTTCCACCAATAGGTCTGTATAGCTTTAACTTAATCTCATTACCTAAAAAACGTCGATAATGGGCCAATGTAAAAAGCGGTCTTTCAATTCCGGGAGACGATACCTCCAAATTATACTGCCCACTTATTGGGTCTTCAACGTCAAGTATTGCACCCACCTGACGTGATACTAGCTCGCAATCATTTATACCTACTCCATTATGTGAGTCAATATAGACTCTCAAAATAGAGCACTTGCCACTTGCACCATAGTCAATGCCCAGCAATTCATAGCTCATATCAGTAATGATAGGCTCAATTAATTCAAATACTTTATCAGCTATTTTATCCATAATAAAAATTGTAATAAAAACCCCCAAAAGAGGGGGTCTAAATTGGTAGCGGGGATAGGATTTGAA
>CAZSHL010000146.1:0-3140 GCA_964606585.1 uncultured Piscirickettsiaceae bacterium | reverse complement strand
TAATTTTTAATCCAAAGCCAACATTGTTAAAGACGTTCATGTTAGGAAATAAAGCATAATCTTGAAAAACAGTGTTAAAGGGTCTTTTAAAAATAGGCTCATCGTTTATAATTTTATTTTCAAAAATAATTTCCCCGGAGCTAGGCTTAGTAAAGCCTCCAATCATCCTAATAATCGTAGATTTTCCAGAGCCACTTGACCCAAGTATTGTAAAAAATTCATTATTTTTGATTGATATGTTTATGTTTTCAAGAACTCTAGTACTTCCAAAGGATTTATTGATATTTTTTAAATCAAGTATAATTTCAGCATTCTCATCCATATCAATATAAAAATCAGTAGTATTTTTTTATGTATCTAATAAGTATGTAGTATATACTTGTAAATAACAATTTGTATTTGAATATTCATTTTATATGTGATTAAATTCAATTATTAAGTATTTGATAAATTTAAATGTTCAGGAGGAATTATGAAAAACTTATTCAAATTAATTTTTTCAACTTTATTTTTCATTTTGTTTTCATTTTCTGCTTTTGCAGCAAACGAACTAAGTCTTGGTTGTTTTGAAGGTTATGCAGAACAAGAATGGATAGATGAATTTGAAAAAAAATACGATGCTAAGGTAAAAGTAAAGTATGTAGGAAGCGTTGATGAATTATTTGCCCTTACTCAAGCAAGTAAAGGTGAAGATTTTGATTTAGTTTCAATTGATACAAGCTTGTTTCCTAGATATCATGGTGCAGGTTTACTAAAAGGTTATGATAAAAGTAAGCTTTCTAATTTTGGAAACTTAATGCCAGCGTTTCAAAATGTAAAAGAAGTTGAAATTGATGGTGGCTACTATGGCGTTCCAATTTCTTGGGGATCCCTTGGATTAATATATGATGTTGATGAATGGGGTGAAGGAGGAGTTGATTCTTGGTCTGTAATGCACGATCCGGCTAACGCAGGAAAAATGATTATTCTTGATGACACCAACAACAACATAGTTAATACCGCTATCTATTTGGATATGGATAATCCCTATAACTTATCCGAAGCTGAGATGGAGCAAGTTAAGCAAACGCTTATTGCTCAAAAAAAACTTGTTGTGACTTACTATGCGGGGTTTGATGAAGGTAATCAAATTTATGACGGTGGAGGAATTTCCCTTATGTTTTCCATGGGAGAGTTTCAGGAAGTTGCTTTAAAAGATATGGGTCACAATGTTAAATACATTATTCCAAAAGAAGGTGGAATAGGTTGGCTTGATACATGGGCGATGACTGCAGGAGCAAATGAAGATTTAGCACATGCTTGGGCAAACTTCTTTATTGAAAAATCTACTCAGGAATTAATGAATGAGAGATATGGTTACGGAACAGTAACTCACGAATCTCCAGGACTTGATTATGCCGATAGATTAAACTGGTTACAACCAGCTGAAGATTTTGAATGGCGTAATAGGGTTTGGAACGAAGTTAAAGCCTCTAACTAACTAGTTTATGTAACAGGGGCCTAATGGCCCCTGTTTGTATTAGTATTATTTTATGAAAATCACAGATATCGAATGTTATAGTTTATTAATACCTGACTTTGATGCAGATGCATGTAGTTCCGCTCAAGATAATCTTATAGTTAAAATTCACACTGATGAAGGATTGATAGGGATTGGAGAAACAGATACCAATCCATGGGGAGTAAAAGCAATTATTGATTCGCCTGGAACTCATGCGATGGGAAGAGGTTTTAAAGAATTATTAGTTGGAAAAGATCCTAGAAACGTTGAAGGTCTCTGGCATGAAATGAATGAAAAAACTATGATGACAACAAGGAGAGGTCTGGGGATATGCGCAATCGGAGCAATAGATATGGCCTTATGGGATTTGTGTGGAAAAATTTATGGTCAGCCAACATGGAAATTATTAGGAGGTTCGGTTAAAAAAGAAATCACACCCTATGCTTCATTATTACCTGAGGGCCATAATCTTAAAGATTATTCTGATAATCTTGTAAAAAAAACTGTTAAGGCAAAAGAACTAAGATTTAAAGCAGCAAAACTGGAGATTTGCATCAAGGGTCCTTATTCACACAATAATATCCAAATTGAAGATGATAGAGAGTTTGCCAATATTGTGCACAAATGCAGAGAAGCTGTTGGAGATGATATGATTTTAATGGCAGATGTTGCTTATGCATGGCAAGATTGGAAAACCGCACTAAGAGCTTTAAGAATGGTTGAAAAAGATAACTTATATTTTATTGAGACGCCCCTACCTATTGAAGACTTAGAAGGTACAGCAAAACTATCCAATAATTCTCCAATCAGAGTTGCTTCAGGAGAAATGCTTCAAACGCGCTTTGAATGTTTTGACACTATTGATAAGGGGAGAGTTGATGTTATTCAACCTGATGTCGGGAGAGTTGGCGGACTGACTGAAGCCAAAAGAGTATCTCAATATGCTCAAGATAAGGGCGTTCTTGTTGTTCCGCATTGTTGGAAGTCTGCAATTGGTATAGCCGCATCTGTTCATTTGTCAGCAATATCTCCTACGTGTTCTTTCATTGAATTCCTGCCTAGAGAATTAGCAGAATCGCAATTAAGAAAAGACTTGGTTATTAATGAACTTGAAGTAATAAATGGCACCATCCCTTTGCCTGATAAGCCAGGCTTAGGTATTGAAATTAATGAAAAAAAATTAACAGAATTTAAAGTATAGGAATGTTTGATTTTGATATCATAGATACAAAAACTCTTTTGGGTGAAAGCGGTTTTTATTTGCATAAATCCAATGAAATTGTTTTTTTGGATTTATTAGATCCTACACTTTTTATTTATTCATTAGAAAATAATCATTTGTATAAAGAAAAAATCAAACTGCCCAAACCCTTGGGGAATGTTTATCCTCAGAATAATGGTAATTTTTACTTAAGTTGTTTCAATGGTTTATATAATTACAATAGAAGAAGTAAAAATATCACCAAAGTCATTGATGTTAGGAAAGAAGATGAATTAAAACATATTTCATATAATGACGGAACAATAACTAAAAATAAATTGTGGATTGGTTTATGTCATCTAAAGGAAACTAAGGATCTTGGATATTTTGGATATCTTACAAAAAATAATTTTGAAGTAGTAGATAGAAAATTCAAAG
>CAZSHL010000145.1:0-3149 GCA_964606585.1 uncultured Piscirickettsiaceae bacterium | reverse complement strand
AACACCTCAGGAAACTTGATTTCACTTTATGGTGGGGGTGAATTGAAAGCTTGTGATATTGTAATTCCAAGTGATATCTCTTCGGCGGCATTTTTTATGGTAGCTGCAAGTATTGCCAAGGATGCTGATATAACCCTTAAAGCTGTCAACATTAATCCGACAAGAACAGGCATTATAGATATCCTTGTCAGCATGGGTGGAGATATCACTTTGAGCAATGAAGTAGAGTTGGCTGGTGAAAAAATTGCTGATATTAGAGTTAGATCTGCCGAGTTAAAAGGAATCGTTATTCCTAAAGAACTTATACCATTAGCAATAGATGAATTCCCAGCTCTTTTTATTGCTGCAAGTTGTGCTATAGGTGAAACATTGCTCACCGATGCCAAAGAATTAAGAGTTAAAGAATCCGATAGAATTCAGGTGATGGCTGATGGTTTAAAGATACTTGGAATAAAGACTGAAGTCTATGAAGATGGTATTCGTATTGAAGGTGGAAAATTCACCAAACCAAATAGTTCAATAAAATCGCATAATGATCATCGTATTTCGATGTCTTTTGCCATAGCTTCGGCTGCATGCAACTTTGATATTGATGTTGAGGGTATTGAAAATGTCAAAACTTCTTTTCCAAATTTTGCTGAAATTGCCAACAGTGTTGGTATGAATATTCATGAAGAGCAATAGCTAAAGCTTATCTTATTATTTTCTTAAGTAGATATAATGGAGCCATTATTGAACAAAATTGAAATGACATGACTATTGAGAATGCAGAATCATTTTTTGCTTGGGATGTCTTGACATGGCTCTTTATTGCAATAGTTTTAGCTTTTACAATTGTCTTAATTGATTTATTGGCTTTTTCTGGCAATAAAGCTAAACAACAATCTAACAAAATCAATGAAGACAAATCAAGTTTCGCTAAATTTTTTAGCTTTTTAATTTTCCTAAAATTTTCAAGAGCAGAATCTCACTCGCATCGACCAAAAATTGTTCAATGGTCAATTGAATTGTTCCCTGTATTGTTGCTAGTTTTTGTCTTTAGAGGTTTTATTTTTGAACCTTTTAGGGTACCATCCAACTCGATGATGCCAACACTTCTGACTGGCGATTTTATTTTAGTTAACAAGTTTGATTACGGCTTAAGACTTCCAATTATAAATACAAAAATCATTGAATACTCTGAGCCTGAAAGAGGAGATGTTATTGTTTTCAGGTACCCCAATTATAAAAGAGATGAAGGCTACGCAGGAACTGACTTTATTAAGCGAGTTATCGCTCTACCAGGTGATGTAGTTTCTTACAATAAAGATCGATTAACTGTAAACAGTAAAGTTGTGGACCAACGTAAAATAGGCAGCTATAGAGGTGTCGGTTCGGGCAAGGGAATGACAGGCTATCGTCATGTTAGAGAGTTGATTGATCTAGATAACCACGATATTTTACTTCATCCTATGGGTTATTCTCCTGGATTCAATAAAACCACTGTGCCAGATGGTCATTACTTTGTAATGGGTGATAATAGAGCTCATAGCAGTGATTCGAGGGTTTGGGGTTACGTGCCGGAGGAATATATACTAGGAAAAGCGATTGGAATTTGGATGCATTGGGATTGGAATCACAATAACATGCAGCTAAGCAGAATAGGGGGGTTTGACTAAGCTTTCCTTCTATCGACTACCAATAATCTTCAACGCCTTGAGAAGATTTCTCGCTTGATGAATGTAATAATCATTCTTTAGGTATTCAATGATTTCTTTGTTTTGGTCTTCCTTAATTTCGTCCTGAATTTCAAGAATTTCTGATTCAGACAATTCGCTAGGGTCATCTGGGGACAAATGATTTTTTAGGTCTTTTTCCTGTCTAGAAAGGTTTAAAGACTCCTCTTCCTCATTTAAGGTGATATTTTCCAAAAATATATCTGGTTTAATCCCTGTAGCCTGTATTGATCTTCCCGAAGGTGTAAAGTATCGCGCCGTCGTGAGCTTTAAACCATACCCATTAGATAGATCGATCATAGACTGCACGGAACCTTTACCAAAAGAGGTCTCACCCATAATGATTGCACGTTTATGATCTTGAAGTGCACCAGCAACAATCTCCGATGCTGAAGCTGAGCCTTTATTCATCAACACTACCATTTGCGCGCCATTCAAAATATCACCTCTTTTTGTAGAAAAAGAGGTGTTGTTACTTGAAACCCTTCCTTCGGTATAAACTATCAAGCCCTTGGTATCTATAAATAGGTTGGCGATATTAATTGCAGACATCAATAATCCACCCGGATTATTCCTTAAATCAAGAATTACTGAATCTAAGGGTCCATTATTTTCTTCTGTCAATTCAGAAACTATGTCTTTTAGTAATTGTGCGCTAGGTGACTGAAAATCTGAAACACGAATATAGGCAATGCCATCATCAAGCATAAAACCTCTAACCGAAACTATAGTTATTATTTCACGGGTAATTTCGACTGTAAATGGCACCTTTTCTGGTCTTGCTATGGTTAATTCAATTTTAGTGCCAGGAGCTCCTCTCATTAGTTTAACACTTTCTTCTAGACCCATTTCACGTACGTTTTTATCATCTATCTTCAGAATAATATCGCCAGATTGAAGACCTGCTCGATATGCGGGAGTGTCATCAATTGGAGAGATAATCTGTATCAGGTCATCTTTTTCAGAAATTACAATTCCTAAACCTCCAAACTTACCTACGGTGCTTTCACTTAAATCAGCTTGATCTTTAGGATCTAGGTAGCTTGAATGAGGATCTAGTCCTTCCACCATGCCTTTTATGGCATTTTTAAACATTGTCTCGTCATCTACCTCATCTACATAGTATTGCTGGATTTGTGAATATATAAATAAAAATTCATCAACATAATTTGGTGTGTCAGTTTCAATAGCAGCAATTGATAATTTGGGCAGACTAAAAAAGTAGACAAATAGCAATAGGACGATTTTTTTGTTAAAGAATTTTAAGATTGTCATAATAATTTAAATAACCAGAATATAAGCCAATATAATGAACCATATAGTGAATTTGTCGTACTGATTTTACTATTTTTTGTTTTATTTAAGAAGAAATATTGAGCTTGCTAGTTCTTTATATAATTTATTATTTGCGTCCGTAGCTCAGCTGGATAGAGT
>CAZSHL010000144.1:0-3150 GCA_964606585.1 uncultured Piscirickettsiaceae bacterium | reverse complement strand
CTACAGCCAGAAACATCGTAAGAAACTATTGGAATCTCACAGCAAGCAGCTTCTAATAGCGCTTTTGGCAGGCCTTCATGATAAGAAGGGAAGCACACTATATCTGCCATATGGTATATCTTCAGCATATTATCTTTCTCTCCCCACCATTCAACAAAACCCAATTGAACCCATTGTTCTAATTGAGCTACAGGTATGCTCTCTGGATTTTGTGTATCCGGATCTCCTATTAATGCGAACCGGACACTTACCTTATTTCTATAAAATCGCTGAGCACAATTAACAAAATCTTCTACTCCTTTATCCCAAAGCATTCGTGCAGGTAGAATAACCAAAGGTATTTCATTTTGAACATTATTAGGAAAAAAATCATTTACACTTACTCCCGCTCCGCGAATTAATCTAATTTTGCTACTATTTGCAATATTGAAACTCTTTAATATTTGACCATCATCTCTATTTTGGATGATAAAGCGAACATTAGCATTAGTTAAAAATAAACGAAAAATGAGCACGATAAACATTTTTAGAATCTTGGCTGAAATTCTGTTAGATCTAAAAATAAAACCCAAGCCACCAAGTGCCAATACTATACCGTCAATATTAAGAAATACCTTAGATAGTGAAGTATAAACAACTGGTTTAATACCTACTGCATGTATCAAGTTAGGTTTAATAATACGAACTGCCCGAACAACACAATAAATTGATATTAATTCTCTTATAGGATTAAGTGATCTTCTTTCAAGTGGCCAATTTATAACCTTTATGCCCAGTGATCGAATTAACTCCTGATGTTTTGATACTCGACTTAATAGTGCAACTTCATAACCATTATTAATGGCCGTCGTAGCTAGGTGGAGTCTATGAGAGACAAAATACCAGTCCTCAGAGACGATAAAAAGTATTTTTTTCAATGTTATCTCTTTTTGCTATACAAAAAAAACACAAAACACAATATTAATTTATAGTTTTACTCTTATAGCAGGTAGTAATATAAAAATAATAAAAAACTCTAAATAACAATTTATAGTACTATCAAGAATTATAATAAAATACATCTAAAGTATATGGAAAAATATTCTAATGTTCCAATAATTAATATCTTGTTAAAAAGTGTGATACTACATGATATAAGTTCAAATCGATTACTATTAGCTGGTCTAGGAGGTGCAAACAAGGCCTTTAAAAGTGATAGAGAAAATTTATAAGGAGTCTGGATATGTTGATTGCTCGTAGTCCATTACGAATTAGCCTTGGAGGTGGTGCTACCGATCTACCATCCTATTACCGTGATTATGAAGGTTTTGTTGTCGCAGCAGCAATTAATAAGTATGTGTATGTGACGGTAACACGTCCTTTTAAAGAAGGTATTTACCTTAAATATTCAGAATTGGAGCAAGTAGATTCAGTGAATCAAGTCCAACATAGGATTATTCATGAAGCACTAAAAATGCAGAATTTACGCACCCCTCAAATTGAAATAACATCATTGGCTGATATTCCTGCTGGAACAGGTCTCGGATCATCTGGTAGTTTTACGACTGTACTGATTAAAGCTTTGTATGGTCATCGTCGTGGATTGATTCATCCAGAAGAGTTGGCTCAGCTAGCTTGTCATATTGAGATAGACCTCTTAGGTGAACCAATAGGCAAACAGGATCAGTATATTGCGGCCTATGGAGGCTTAACTTGTTTTACCTTTAAAAAAGATAACACTGTAAGAGCAGAACCACTGAATATATCTATGGATACATTATTTGATCTTGAAGATAATATTTTATTGTTTTTTACGGGCTACTCACGAAGTGCAAGCAGTATTCTTAGAGATCAAGATACGCATACCAAAGCTAACGATGAAGAAATGTTGAAAAATTTGCACTATGTTAAGGAGTTGGGATTCAAGAGTAGGGATGCTTTGGAATCAGGAGACTGTATTAAATTTGGTGAATTAATGCTTGAACATTGGGAGTACAAAAAACTTAGATCTACTGGAATGAGCAACAAAAAAATCAACGAATGGTTTGATTTGGGAATAAAAAACGGTGCAGTTGGTGGAAAATTGGTTGGAGCTGGCGGCGGCGGTTTTTTGATGTTTTACGCAAATGATAGAAATAAATTGCGTCATGCAATGAAGAGTGCGGGATTGGATGAGGTTCGTTTTGAGTTTGATTTTGAAGGGACTAAAGTAATTTTTTCATGACTCTTCCTGTAGTGATTTTAATGGGTGGTTTGGCTACAAGATTACAGCCTATTACAAAAAAAATTCCAAAGGCATTGGTTGATATTGCTGGTAAGCCTTTTATTGCTCGTCAACTAGACTATTTGCGACAACAAGGCATTGAACGGGTTGTGCTATGTATCGGCTATTTGGGTGAGCAAGTAAAGGATGTGGTGGGTAATGGTTCATCTTATGGAATAAAAGTGAGTTATTCTTGGGATGGACCAAATTTGTTAGGCACGGGTGGAGCAATTAAGAAGGCGTTACCACTTATTGGAGAACAATTTTTTGTTTATAATGGCGATACATATCTCCCTATTGATTTTCAGGAAGTAGAACGATCTTTTTTTATTAGTAACAAGCCTGCGTTGATGACAGTGTCAAAAAATAATAATCAGTGGGATAAAAGTAATGTGTTATTTCTTGATGGTCGTATTATTGAATATAATAAGCAAATCTCAAAATCTGATATGATTCATATTGACTATGGGCTTGGGATTCTATCTGCTTCAGTTCTAGATAATAAGCCAGACAATGAACCATTTGATTTGGCAGATGTTTATCATAATCTTTCAGTGACTGAACAATTGGCTAGTTTTGAAGCACATGGAAGATTGTATGAAATTGGTTCGCATAAGGGGCTTGAGGAAACTATCAATATGTTTAAAAAGGAATGCGAAATATGAATTATGCACAGAAGCATGTACAAATAGGTCTGACAGCTATGGCTGTTTTAAATCATATCGCACATGCATGGTCTGATAATGTTTGAACTTACAATTATAATTCCAGTTAAGAATGACAATCGAGTAGTAGATTGTGTGCCGAAAATAATATCAACATTTCAAGATAATAACTTAAATAGTTACGAGATCTTAATAATTCATGACGATGATAAATCTTATGGTTTAGACTCATTAGATGCTCCC
>CAZSHL010000143.1:0-3226 GCA_964606585.1 uncultured Piscirickettsiaceae bacterium | reverse complement strand
GTTGTTGACATACATTCATCTGGTGGGGTTGGAGACAAAATAAGTTTAATGCTTGCACCGATTGTAGCAGCTTGTGGCGGTTACGTACCAATGATTTCAGGCCGAGGATTGGGACATACTGGAGGGACACTGGATAAACTCGAGAGCATTCCTGGCTATAACGGCACTCCAAATAATTCAAACTTTCAATCTCTTGTTAAAAAAGTGGGCTGTGCAATTATTGGACAAACAGCCAATTTAGCACCAGCTGATCAGCGCTTCTATGCAACGCGAGATGTTACAGCGACAGTAGAGTCAATAGATTTAATTACTGCCTCAATCCTATCAAAGAAGTTAGCATCTGGGCTAGATGCGCTTGTAATGGATATAAAAACAGGAAATGGTGCTTTTGCAGCTGATTATAAAATGGCTCAGGATTTAGCTCAAAGTATCGCCAACGTTGCAAGTAAATCAGGCGTCCCAACAAGCTGCTTAATTACTGACATGAATCAGGTTCTTGGACATAGTGTTGGAAACGCAACTGAGGTGAGAGAGTGTATCGATTTTTTATTAAATCCTAAGAATGCTAATCAAAGGCTTTTAGAACTTACCATTGAGCTTTCTCGTTATATGCTTCAATTGAGCAACATAGAACTAGACTCAAATACTGCGAGACTAAAGTCTCAAGAAGCTCTAAATTCTGGAAAGGCGGCTTCAATTTTTGGAGAAATGGTTAGTGAGCTTGGCGGTCCAGCAGACTTACTGGACAGACCTGAAAAACACCTAAAGTCTACGCCTTTGGTGAACATAGTAAAATCAAATTCATCTGGATATGTTTCAGAGATTGACGTTCGTGCAGTCGGAATGAGCATGATTCATTTGAAAGCCGGAAGAACAAAGTCTAGTGACCCAATAGATTATGGGGTTGGCTTAAGCGAAATAGTGAGTATAGGTCAATGGATTAACAAAGGTGATCCACTTGCAATAGCTCATTGTCGTGACCAAAATCAATTAAACTTCATGCAAAATTGTCTTCCTTCTCTTATTCAGCTTAGTGAAAATGAAACTAAAGTTCCGTCTTTAATAAAAGAAGTACTCAGCTCTAATGAGGGAGTCAATTAATGAAAAGAGCAATTATATTGGTACTGGATTCACTTGGATTAGGTTCAAGTGATGATGCTTATCTCTACGGTGATCAAGGATCAGATACTCTAGGTCACATTATTGAAGAGTGTTATTCTGGTAACGCAAATAGTGCTATGCGAAGTGGCCCCCTAAAAATTCCAAATTTAATTAGATGGGGACTTGGTGAAGCCGCCATAGAGAGCCGAAATGCATTACTTCCAATTGACAGGATCGAACCTGAGGGAGCATTTGGTTTCGCAAAAGAAATAAGTGCTGGTAAAGATACACCAAGCGGTCATTGGGAAATCTGCGGCCTTCCTGTTCCATTTGAATGGGGAACGTTCCCAAAAACTGAGAACTGCTTTCCTGAAAATTTGATTGAACAATTAAAGAAGGAAGGTGATATTCTTGGTACACTAGCCAATAGACATGCCTCAGGTACCAAAGTCATAGAAGAATTTGGTGAGGAACATATTAAATCGGGTTTTCCTATTTGTTACACATCAGCAGACTCAGTTTTTCAAATTGCTGCTCATGAGGAGCACTTTGGACTAGAAAGACTTTATGAGCTCTGTTTAGTTGCCAAGCGCCTAGTTGACCCGCTCAATATTACCCGGGTTATCGCAAGACCATTTGTGGGTAATTCTAAAGATGGATATAAAAGAACCTCTAATCGCAAGGATTTAACAACGCCTCCTAATGACTTAACTCTCCTCGATCATATTCAAGAAGCCAATGGACAGGTTGTATCTGTCGGCAAAATTGGAGATATTTTTTCTAATCAAGGTGTAACCTATACTGTTAAAGCTCAAAGTAATATGGGTCTAGTAGATCAATTAATCTGTGAAATGAGTAAAGTTAAAGAAGGCTTAATATTCGTTAATCTAGTTGACTTTGATACTAATTTTGGGCATCGAAGAGATGTTTCTGGTTATGCTTTAGCTCTTGAGGAATTTGATAGAAGAATCCCTGAAATCGAATCAAAATTACTTCGAGATGACCTAGTTCTAATCACTGCAGATCATGGCTGTGATCCTACTTGGCCTGGAAGTGATCACACTCGTGAGCATGTCCCAGTAGTCTTTTATGGGAAATCCATCAAAAATAATAAATTAGGTAAAAGAGATACTTTCGCAGATATGGGCCAAACAATTGCAAAACATCTTCAAATTAAACCGCTTGCTAACGGCAAGGCGTGTGAACTTCAATAAATGCAAACTCAAATTCACAAGCTTCCTAAAATTGAACTGCATAGTCATCTTGAGGGAACGTTAAGGCCAAAGCTAGCTTATCAAATTGCTAGACGAAACGGTGTGTCACTAGATGATGGACTATTGAATGAAAGTGGAACTTATTCTTGGAATGATTTTGCAAGTTTTCTAACTGCATACGATAATGTCAGCTCTTGTCTAAGAAACGGAGATGATTATAGAGATATTACTTATGAGTATCTTAAAGACTGTGCTAACGAAAATGTAATATATGCAGAAACCTTCATTTCTCCTGATCACGCAGCAGAGTGCGGAATTAGCTATGATGACATGATTTCTGGAATCGCAAAGGGTATTGATGATGCTGAGAATGACTTTGGAATTATTGGACGAATTATTGTTACTTGTGTAAGACATTTAGGGATAGAACAAGGTTTAAATGTTGTCCAAAAAATGATTGATAAACCTCACCCCTATATTGTTGGTTTTGGCATGGGTGGTGACGAAAATGCATACTCATTAAAGGAATTCATGCCTATCTTTAATATTGCTTATAAGGCTGGCTATCCTTGTACAGTTCATGCTGGCGAGATCTGCGGACCTGAAAGTGTCTGGGATGCAATCAATTATTTACCAATCAGCAGGATTGGACATGGAGTACAAAGTATTTTTGATGACAAACTACTCAGTGAGCTAATTAAACGCAACATTCACCTAGAAATATGCCCAGGAAGTAATTTAGCACTATCTGTTTTCCCTGATTGGGAAAGTCACCCTCTTCCGTCCATAGTGAACAAGGGTATAAGTATTAGCCTTAATTCTGATGATCCGCCGTACTTTAATACCAGCATTGGCCAAGAATATCAAAATGCAGCTGAACACTTTAATCTCGAAATTGAACAACTTTTATC
>CAZSHL010000142.1:0-3241 GCA_964606585.1 uncultured Piscirickettsiaceae bacterium | reverse complement strand
GTTCAGTGCCTTTTAATAATTCTTGCAAAGTATTAGGATCAGTCATCGATTCTTTAATCAGATTAAAATAGATCTCAGGTAAATCTGGTACATCACTTTGTAGAGATTGTACTGCCGAGGTTATACTATTTTTAGATTTAGAAAAACCTTTCGTCAACTCTTTTAATGCCCAGCCTACTGGCCCTGAGGAGCTACTGCCTATCTCAGCTAAAACTTTATTGCTTTCACTTAAACCACTGGAAACCGATTCTACCTTTTCTTTTAAATCAACTATCTTATCATTCAAGTCAAACGCTGCATTTACAAAATTATCTATCTCATCACTGCCAGTAGATCCAGGTCTTCTTATTTCTCCAGCAGTACCTTGACCTGAAACAGATGGAGATGGGCCACTACCAATTTTAGATTGAGACCTTTTACCGGAAGCATATTCCACACCCGCTGTAGAACCAAATTCCCAATTTAGGGAAAAGCGCATCGTGTTGGAAAGTGGGTGCCCCGGATCACCGGAAGTATATCCAAAATCAAAACCATATCCTGCAAATCTTAGGCCCACTCCAAAAGTTGGATTTGAAATCTTTCCGGATTGATCTAAATAGTATCCTGCCCGTAACGCAAACAACTCGGAATACCAATACTCCATACCAATATTATGAACGAGTTTTTCCAATTCATTTTTTATTGATCTCGATTTGCCAGTACCTACTTCCAAAACTAAATTTTCTTCAGGACATTTATCTCCTGTTCCTTCTTCACATCCATATCTTCCATATCCAAAATCTCCAAAAGATACAATGTCGGTGGCAGAAACGCCTGGCGTTAAGACAATAGATGATGTATGCAAGCTGCTCAATATAAAATCGCAATCAGCAGTCAAAACACTTCTTGTTGAAGGAGAAAATGACATCCTTGTGGCTTTGGTGCTGAGAGGAGACCACGAATTAAATGAAATTAAGGCAGCAAAAATAAATGGCGTCAAGCAACCACTACAAATGGCTGACGCAGAAAAAATCCAAAAAATACTAGACTGTTCTGTTGGCTCTATAGGTGTGGTTGGGCTTTCAATTCCAATAATTGTGGATTATGCTGCGGCATGCTTATCGGATTTTGTGTGCGGTGCAAATGAGGATGGAAAACATTTGACTGGCGTAAATTGGGGTCGAGATACGTCAAACTTTATCACAGCTGATTTACGTAATGTCGTCTCTGGAGACCCTTCACCAGACGGCAAAGGAAAACTTGAAATTAGGCGCGGTATCGAAGTTGGCCATATCTTTCAACTTGGCACAAAATATTCTGATGCAATGAATGCCAATGTTATTGGTGAAGACGGCAAAGCAGTCAATATGAATATGGGCTGTTACGGTATAGGTGTGACTCGAATTGTTGCCGCAAGTATTGAGCAAAATCACGATGATAATGGGATTATCTTTCCAGAGTCAATTGCCCCTTTTGAGATCACCATTGTTCCAATTAATTACAATAAGTCAAGCAGAGTTCGCGATTTATCTGATCAGTTATATAAAAAGTTTTTGCAAAAGGGAATAGAAGTTCTGCTTGATAACCGCAAAGTGCGTGCAGGAATTATGTTCGCTGACTCTGAATTATTGGGTATACCACACCGAATAGTAATTAGCGATACCCATGCTGACAATGGCAAAGTCGAGTATAAGTGCAGAAGTGAACTTGAAAAAATAGAAATTGAATATGACACCGCAGTCGACTTCATTTCAGCAAAACTCCATAAATGACTTTTTTTCAGTTCTTCATTCCTCAGCATCTTTTATCGAAGCTGATGTTTTCAATAGCGCGTATCGAAATTATCTGGATTAAGAATAGTCTTATTCTTTGGTTTATCAAAAAATATGAAGTCAATCTAGATGAGTCTGAAAACAATAACATTAATGATTATGCAAGTTTTAATGAATTCTTTACTCGGAAACTGAAGATAAACTCAAGGTCAATTTCCAGCTCCAAACTAGTTTCTCCAGTTGATGGTGTAGTGTCTCAGTGTGGCTATATTAAGAATTCAGAAATCATTCAAGCAAAAGGACATTATTTTGATGTTTCCCAACTTTTAGGAGAAAAACCAACATCGAATCTTGAAAATGGTCAGTTTATGACTATCTATCTTTCACCAAAAAACTATCATCGAGTCCATATGCCATTTAATGGCAGGCTTGTTGCCATGCAATATATTCCTGGAAGTCTTTTTTCTGTTAACCAAAAAACGGCCAATAATGTTAAGGGAATTTTTGCTCGAAATGAACGCTTAGTTTGTCGCTTTAATACTGCTTTTGGGGAAGTTTTTTTTGTCTTTGTGGGAGCAATTTTTGTTGGTTCAATAGAAACTTCTTGGCAAGGCCAAATAACACCTCCATACGGCAAGCATTCGAAGGTTTATCATTATACAAATAATGAATTTAAACTTAATAAGGGGGATGAAATGGGAAGGTTTAATATGGGCTCAACGGTAATTATGATGCTTCCTGAGGGGACTCCAGAGTTAAAACTTCATTCGGGACAAATTATTAAAATGGGCCAGCCATTCATTTAGTTTTTTCTGTTTCTGCGTAATCAACTGCAACAATTTTTCTCTCAAATTCTCTTAAACGTTTATAGACACTTGCCAATTCTATAATGGTAGGCCATGCATTAAATAAATACTGCAGTGAACCTTCAACTCTTCCAAATGCCCTAAGTATTTGTTGCATAACGCCAAGAGTCATAACTCCTGCTACTATCGCTGGAGCTAGGAAAATATATCCGACCAAAACATTGGCTTGTAAGTACGCAAGTCTTCCAATATTAAAATATAAATAAAACAAATAACTTTTGTAGTGAATTTTTCTTACTCCTTCAAATAGTTCTTCTAATGATTTTGGTCTTACACTACCATCGTCTTCTGCTATCACGAGTATTTTTCGATAAGCGGCTTCCCTCTTTTGAAGGTCATACTCAATACCTACAAGTCTTAAAAACCAAGCTAGGCCAATCATTAAAACTGTACCGCCTACTGCCCAAATTAGAGCGCCAGAAACTAAGCCGTATGACCAATCACCAAACCACATAATAGGGATACCTACAGATAGACCCATTAATAATGGGAAATATTCGATCAATACCATAACTGATTCAATAAAACTTGTTCCTAAGCCTTCCATAATCCTTGAAAACCTAATTGTATCTTCTTGTACACGTTGTGATGCGCCTTCAATAGTGCGCGCTTTATCATATACGC
>CAZSHL010000141.1:0-3249 GCA_964606585.1 uncultured Piscirickettsiaceae bacterium | reverse complement strand
CAGGATATAGTCAGCATTCTTATGACACCCTTAATATGAGTAATGAAAATCTTACAGCTGCACAAATTCTAGAATTTAGAGATTATGCATGGGATAAGTATCACACAAATTCAAAATATCTTACTCAATTAGAAACAAAGTTTGGTCAAGCTGCCAGAAAAGAATTAGAGCAAACTACAACTGTTGACTTAAAGAGAAAGATTTTAGGTGACTAAGTGAAGTTGTTAATTATTGCTTAGAACTTTTCAATTCAAACTGTTGTTTAAAAAAGGAAAATTATTTTATGAGGGTTGCTGATTATATTACAGCTTTCTTGTTTAAAAAAGGTATCAAGACTTCTTTTATGTTGTCCGGGACTGGTTCAGTTTTTTTAGATGATGCATTTGCAAATTTTGAAGGAATGAACTATGTAAGTGCTCGTCATGAGTCAGCAGCAGTAATGATGGCTGTTGGCTATTACAAATTAAGCCAAAAACCTGGTGTTGCTCTTGTTACTACTGGACCTGGTGGGGCTAATGCGGTTGGTGGTTTGGTTGAAGCTTGGGTCGACTCAGTGCCTGTGATTATAATTTCTGGACAAGTAGATTCAAAGTTTTTAAATAAAAACCTGCGTTATTTTGGCGCCCAAGGCCTAAATATTTTGCCTATTATTGAGCCAATTACAAAATATTCTAAAACAATAATTGACCCATATTCAATTCAGTATTATTTAGATAAGGCTCTATATTTTGCGCTTGAAGGAAGGCCTGGACCAGTTTGGCTAGATATTCCATTTGATATTCAGTCTTCTAAAATAATTGATCCTGATCAAATGAGGGTTTTTATACCACCTCAAATAGCAGAAGACTCATTAGATCTTATAAATGATAATGTAGATTTAATTTTAGAAAAAATTTATAAATCAAAGAAACCTCTCTTAATCCTAGGTCAAGGAGTAAGGCAAGGTGATGCTATTGATGAATTTAGACAGGTTATTGAATCTTTAGATGCTCCATTTCTAACATCAAGAATAGCAATTGATGTTTTTAAAACTTCGTTTAAAAATAATCTTGGTTTGGCTGGTATGAGAGGTTCACGATATTGTCAAAAAATAATGGATGAATCCGATTTGGTCTTGAGCTTTGGTTGTAGTATGAATGTTTGTCTTACTAATGATTCTGAGGAACTTTTCCCTAATGCTGATGTCATCATGGTAAATAATGATCATAATGAGTTTGAAAAGCCAGGATTAAGCCTTAATATGAAGGTTTTATTAGATGTTAAGATTGTGTTAGAACAAATGTTAAAAAGAGTTAATCAAACTAAAATAAAGCAATTTACATCTTGGGTTGATTATTGTTTGACTCTAAAACAAGACTACCCTATAGTAGGCGCTCACCTAGAGAGAAATCCAATTAATTCTTATTATTTAGTTAATAGGCTTGCTGCACTGTCTAACAAAAAACAACATTTTGTTAGCGATGCTGGTTCTTCGTATTATGTTACAGGGCAGGCTTTAGACTATAATTTTGGTCAAAGAGATATAACATCTGGTTCTTTTGCGACAATGGGGGTTGCTATTCCCATGGCAATAGGAGCTAGCTGCTATGATAAGGATTCTCAAATAATCGTTGTTACAGGCGACGGTTCTTTAGAATTAAATATTCAAGAGCTAAAGACAGTTTCACAGAATAATTTAAATATAAAAATTTTTGTAATTAATAATGGCGGTTATGCCTCTATCAGGGAATCACAGGATGAGTATAGTGATGGTAGATATACTGAAACTGAAGATATTTTAGATTTTTCAAAAGTTGCAGAAGCTTTCGAAATGGATTACGAGATTATTGATAATTATGAAACTATTGATCAGCAAATAAAGCAAATCACAGGTAATAGTAAACCTATACTTATAGAAGTTATATGCGAAAGAGACCAAAAAATATTTGGCCAAGAATTTATCTAAAAAAGGATACTGAAAAATTATGAGATCACCCACATTTGGAACAATTGATGGCCTCTCAGACCAATTTGGACATAAATTCGCTATAGATTTATTTACCCGCGGAAATTTTTCAAGACAATTTGAACTTAAAGTAAAGGAAAATGCTAATGAGGGTTATATAAATGGCCCTATTTATCTTTCAATTGGCACAGAGTTTAATGCTGCAGCATTATCTTTGTCGTTGGACAATCCACTTATTTTTGGCCAGCATAGGGGGCATTCCCTATATCTTAGTTTTGGTGGTGATCCAGAACCATTGAGAGATGAACTATTGGGTCTTAACAGCGGTTGTTCTTATGGAGTAGGTGGATCTTGCTGCATACAATGTAAGGAAATCAACATGTTTGGCCATAGTGGTTTACTAGGAGAACAAGTTCCTCTTGCAGTTGGTGCTTGTTTTGCAAAAAAACAATTGACTCTAACTATTTTTGGCGATGCTGCAATTGAAGAAGATTATGTTGCTCCAGCTTTGGGATGGGCGGTAACCAACAACCTTCCTATTGTATTTATTTGTGAAGATAATGATTTATCTGTGCTAACAAAAACTGAGGATAGGAGAAGTTGGAGGGCAGTAGATTTAGCAAATTCGCTTAATATGTATGCAGTAGAAATAACAGATGACCCTTGGCTTATTGCTTATCATGTTAAAAAAATCAGTGAGAGTGGAAAGCCTGGGTTTATTAATATTCAATCAGTAAGGGGTATATGGCATGCAGGAACGGGTGTTGATAATGATTTAGAGTGGAATAGATATGAATTAGTTGAAAAAGAATTATCAGTCATGGGTTTATCAAAAGAAATGACTGAAATTAATATTAACAATAAAGAAAGAGTCGACCTTATATGGCAAAAACAACAGCAGAAGTTATAAGAGAGATTACAAGCAACCACCTTCTTTCTAATGAGGGTCTTTTATTTGGTCAATCTTTAAGAGGTGCAGGATGGTTAGGTGGCACTATCCCAGATTGTGATGGATTAGTTGATTTACCGATAACAGATATCGCGGGTCCAGGATTTGCAGTTGGTGCAGCTCTAATGGGTATTCGTCCAATTTTTTTAGTGAGATATCAAGGTTTTTTATGGTTAAACGCAAGCCCTATAATTAACTATGCTGCTAAATCACTTAGTATTTGGAAAAGACCATGCCCTCTATTTATTAGAGCAGTTGGCATGGAAGGAGATGGAATAGGGCCCGTTGCATCAGGTTGCCTGCATAGTGTTTTCATGCATCCACCAGGTCTAAAGGTCGTGTCACCTATGACACC
>CAZSHL010000140.1:0-3249 GCA_964606585.1 uncultured Piscirickettsiaceae bacterium | reverse complement strand
ATGGATCTGGGCTATCGCTATCGGTTATTTTGCAAGCATTGTTACTCATATTTGGTTAAATTCATCTTTATTTGATGTACCAATCTGACCTCTTTGTTGATATTGGTAACTCTGCAGTTAAGTGGAAAAAATTTAACGCAAAAGTTTCTCAGTGTAATGTAGAGAGTTTTTCACCTAGTAAACTACCGAATTGTGAATGTGTATGGATAAGTGCAGTTTCCCACCCAGATATTGTAGATAAGATTAGCGAGGTATTTAATAGCGTAAAGAGAGTTATGCCTTCTCAAAAGCATGGAGGATTGACTATTGCCTATAAGGATTCTTCAAAGCTCGGGGTAGATAGATTTCTTGCTATGTTGGGAGCCATTAATCACTTTCCAAAGACCAATCTATTGGTAATTGATATTGGTAGTGCTCTTACCATTGATCTTATAAATGACGAAGGTATACATAAAGGTGGATTGATAATGCCAGGTCTTAAAGCTCTTAGAACTAGCTTTGTAAAGTTTAGTACAGAAACTATAATAAAAGGTAGGACAGGACTTCAAAGTAACACGAAAGATTCCTGGCTGAGTGGCACCGAAATAATGTTGATTTCTACAATCAAAGAACAGGTCAGAGAATTTAAGTCTATATACCCTGAAGGATTGACTCTATTGACTGGTGGAGGTGCCTCTATGTTGACTAATGAGCTTTCTCAGCCTATAAATTATTTTGAAAATTTGGTTTTGGATGGTCTAGTAAGCTATGCCAAATCTGTGGGATAATTGGTTCATATTTTGATATACCTAAATAGTTCACAATGAAAGATAACCGAGTACTATCTGGAATGCGCCCTACAGGTCAACTTCACTTGGGACATTACCATTGTGTCTTGAAAAACTGGGTTGAGTTGCAAAATAAATATGATTCATACTATTTTGTAGCAGATTGGCATGCATTTACTACCCACTACTCCGATAAGATTGATCTGGAATCTAATGCAATCGATATGGTTGTTGACTGGTTAGCTTCAGGGATAAATCCAAACACTTCGACAATTTTTGTTCAATCTAAGGTGCCAGAGCATGCCGAACTTCACCTTTTGTTATCAATGTCAACGCCAGTGAGTTGGCTCGAACGAGTACCTTCTTACAAAGATCAACAAGAAAAATTAAAATCAAAAGATCTGGCAACATATGGTTTTTTGGGTTATCCAGTTCTACAAAGTTCAGATATATTGATTTATAAAGCGGGATTTGTACCGGTTGGTGAGGATCAGGTCGCGCATGTCGAGTTAACAAGAGAGATAGCTAGAAGATTTAACTATGTTTATGGCCGTGAAGCAGATTTCGAAGAGAAGGCTGAAATGGCAATCACTAAGATGGGCAAAAAACAATCTAAGCTTTACGGTAATTTAAGAAAGTCTTATCAAGAGAAAGGAGATGACGAGGCGCTAGTGAAAGCCAAAGCGTTATTGTCCGAACAAAAAAATATCACGCTTGGTGATAGAGAAAGGTTGTTGGGATATATTGAGGGTGTGGGAAAAATTATTTTGGTTGAGCCCGAAGTATTACTAACGAAAACTTCTAAGATGCCAGGGTTAGATGGACAAAAAATGTCTAAATCTTATAACAATATTATCTCCTTAAGGGATTCGGATAGTGTGGTTGAGAAAAAAATTAAGAAAATGACTACAGACCCTGCACGTGTCAGACTGTCTGATGCAGGGGACCCTGAAAAATGCCCTGTTTGGAGTTTACATAAGATATATGGCAAGCAAGACCAACTTGATTGGGTCGTAGATGGATGTAAGAATGCCAAAATAGGTTGTATTGAATGTAAGAAGCCAGTCATAGAATCTATTGTTGCTGAATTAAGTCCTATGCAAGAGAGCATCAAAAAATATGAGTCAGAGCCTAATTTGATTCAAGAGATTATTTTTGATGGATCTGAACGAGCTCGTAGCGTTGCCAAAGAGACAATGAAAGAAGTACGAGATGCGATGGGTTTGACCTACTAAGTCAAACAATCTATAACCATCTAAGATGCCACAGAGGTTACAAAAACTGATTGCAAATGCAGGCTACGGATCGAGACGTTGGGCCGAAAAAGCTATAGAGCAAGACAGAGTAACTCTCAACAATAAAAAAGCCCAGATTGGAGACAAGGCGACCTTCGATGATCAAGTAAGGATAGATGGACATCTAATCAACTTGAAGCGTTTTTCAGAGGCTGAAACAAAAGTGTTAATCCTAAATAAGCAAGCGGGCATTATCTGTTCAAAAAAAGATGAAGGAGGTAGGAAAAGTGTTTTTGAGTTATTGCCAAAAAACTCACGTTGGATAATGGTCGGAAGGCTGGATCTCAATACATCTGGATTAATGCTTTTTACTAATAACGGCGAACTTGCAAACAGATTAATGCATCCCAGTTCAGAAGTCGATAGAGAGTATTCTGTTCGAGTGTTAGGTAAAGTTGAAAGTCATCACATCAAAAAGTTAACTACTGGAATTAAACTTGAAGATGGCTTAGCAAAATTTCACAAAGTAACGCTCGGTGGTGGTGATGGAGCAAATCGCTGGTATAGAGTAATCCTTAAGGAAGGGAAAAAGCGTGAAGTAAGAAGACTTTGGGAAGCTCTTGGTTTTAAAGTATCGCGCCTCATTCGAATCAGATTTGGTGATATACATTTGCCTCAAAGTTTACATGCAAACCAATGGGAATACCTAAAACCCAAACAAGTTAGGGTTTTGCTAGATTTAGTCAAACTAAAGGAATAAAATTGTAAATTATTTTTTGAAATTAGTCTTAATTCGATAATATTTTCAATCTCAATAAAGCCCGTTGTTGCAGTATAATGGCGGGTTTATCGACAATATTATTGTTAATTAATGTCAGATTATAAGTCCACTTTAAATTTACCTGCAACAGACTTTCCTATGAAAGCCAACTTGGCAAACCGTGAAGGCGGTTTTTTACAGCATTGGCAAGATAAGGACTTGTATCAACAGATTCGTCAGAAGTTTAAAGGAAATCCTATTTTTGTGCTTCATGACGGACCTCCATATGCGAACGGCGATATTCATATTGGTCATGCAGTCAACAAAGTCCTTAAAGATATTATTGTGAAAAGTAAAACATTGTCTGGGTTTGACGCTCCCTATGTCCCAGGTTGGGATTGTCATGGCTTACCAATTGAACACAACATTGAAAAAAAGAAGGGCAAGGTAGGACAGAAAATTAATGCTGATGATTTCCGTGCCGCTT
>CAZSHL010000139.1:0-3276 GCA_964606585.1 uncultured Piscirickettsiaceae bacterium | reverse complement strand
CCATCTAAACAAAAAGTGGGATGTTAGGAAGGAAGTTGCAAGTCCAAGTATGATCCACAAGGCGGCAAGTTTACCGAAACTATATAATCCATCTAAATACTCATTCATCGTGATTGCATTTGGAGTTCCTAATGCTTTTTGAATCATGTCGTAGAATCCGCCAAACCACTCGTTGATTTTTACATCAATTTGTACTGATAACCATAATGATGACAATATCACAAATGAACCGAAATAAGCCCAAATAAACCACTTTTTGCTTGTAAAGAATTTAAACATTTTCTTTTACGTTATTTACATATTTTAGTATTACAATAACCAAGATAATACCTAAGAAATCCTGCCCAATTTAGCAAGTTATATTTCTTGATTAGGATATTGAAAGATTTATTATATATAGGTTTGCAATTCTAAGAAATAGATAGTTTATTCTTTCTGATATGTATAATCATTATTCTGAAGAAATCGGCTATATATGTCACATCAGGCTTAATCAGTTTTAACTAAAATATCAAACATTTAAAATGACAATAAAAACACAACGACTTTAAGATCGTGCAAAAAAAATCGCTAAGAAGGGTCAATATGAAGAGGCACAAAAACTCTATGAAAAAGTTCTTGAAGATTCACCTAATAACCAAGAGGCACAAAACGGACTATTAGAATTAAAAAAATATATGGATCAGCGGAGTCCGCTAAAGTCAGAAATTCAATCTGTGTTTGCGCTTTACAATAATGGTGAAATAAAGGAAGCTCTCGAGGCTGTTGAGATTTTAATCAATAACTATCCTGATGAATCATTACTCTACAATATTAGAGGCGCTTGTTATGAAAAGAAGGGTCAACTAAATTATGCAGTGGAAAGCTTTGAGAAGGCTATAGTTCTTAAACCGGACTATACTGAAGCTCAATACAATCTTGGTATAACACTCCGAGCACTTGGCCAAGTTGACGATGCGATAAAGTGTTATCAGGATGCGCTAACAAACAAACATGCCTATCCTGATGTTCATAATAATTTGGGTAATATTTTTCTAGAACTCAATCAATTAGAAGATGCAACTGACCATTTTGAGTGGGCGGTAGCTTACAAGCCTGATTTTGCTGAAGCATATAATAATCTTGGTTCCACCCTTCTAAGGCTCGGAAGAGTAGATGCTGCAATTGAAAATTATGAGAAGGCTGTAGATATTAGACCAGAGTATGCACAGGCACATAACAATCTAGGTATTGCTTTCCAAGGACTAGGGCAAGTGGATGATTCAGTTAATTGTTATGAGAAAGCAATAATGCTAAAACCGGACTATGCTACAGCTCACCATAATTTAAGTGCCATTAAGCGATATAAAAAAGGCGACTCACAGATTGCGCAAATACAATCGCTTCTCTCAAATCCTAATTTAAATCAATCAGACCGTATATACCTGTGCTTTGCTTTGGCTAAAGTTTATGAAGATTTAGGAAAGCAAGATGAAATGTTTAAAGTCTTACATGAAGGTAATAGTTTGCGTAAAAAGCAATTAGGTTATTCTCTTGATAAGTCTGAAAATCACAACTCTATTATCAGAAAGATATTTAGTACAACTCCTACTGTCATTGGAAAATCAATAAGGTATGAAAAATCAACTATGCGTCCTATTTTTATTGTTGGGATGCTCCGTTCTGGTACATCACTAGTTGAACAAATTATTTCTAGCCATCATGCGGTGCACGGTGCTGGTGAATTAAGTACTTTTTCTAAGATTATTATTCCCATACTAATGGATTACTTAACTTACGATAAGCATGAATTGCCTGAAACAACCCTTTTATCTATACGTCAACAATATTTAGATTCGCTAGCTTGTTTTAATATTACGGAAAATGTAATTATCGATAAATGGCCTTTGAATTTCCGAAATATTGGATTTATTTTGTCAGCTTTTCCTGAAGCAAAAATTATTCATGTGAAAAGAAATTCTATCGCTACTTGTTGGTCAATTTATAAGCATTATTTTAGTGACAAAGGAAATGGGTGGGCATATAACTTAGACGATTTAGCTAGATTTTATGAATTGTATTTAGATCTCATGGATTATTGGTATCAATTGTATCCCAATAAGATATATGACATTTGTTATGAGGACTTAACAGTTAATCAAGAAAAAGAAACCCGAAAGTTATTAAAATATTGTGAATTAGACTGGGATGAAAACTGCTTAAACTTCCACACCATCAAACGTGAAGTAAAAACTGCGAGTGCATTGCAGGTTAGACAAAAGATGTATCAAGGTAGCTCTGAAGCCTGGAAGAAATATGAAGCGTATTTACAGCCACTAATAAAGGCACTTGGTTCCTAATAGGGTTAAAAGTGGATACAATTGGATTACCACAAAATCAAATTAACTCTGTTATTGAGCTATACAATAATGGACAAATACAAGAAGCGCTTGATAGCGTTGAAACCTTAATCAAAGACTATCCTAATGAAGCATTACTCTACAATATTAGTGGTGTTTGCAATAAATCTATTGGTCAATTTGATCAGGCCATTAATGAATTTAAGAAGGCGCTTACTATAAAGCCGGATTACTCAGAAGTAAATTACAATCTTGGACTTACATTCCAAGAACTTTGTCAGCTAAATGCTGCAATTGAGTGTTATGAGAAGGCAACAACTCTGAAACCAGATTATGCTGAGGCACATAATAACCTTGGTGTCATTTTCAAGGAACTTGGTCAAGTTGATGCTTCAGTTGAGTCTTACGAAAAGGCACTTGCTATTAATCCAAATTATATTGAGGCTTATAACAACCTTGGCAATGCTCTCAAAGATCTCGGTCAATGGGAAGATGCTTTAAAGAGTTACAAGAAAGTGCTAAATTTTCAACCTGAAAATGCAGAGGCTCATAACAACTTTGGCATTATTTTGATGGAGCTTGGTCAATTTGAAGATTCTGTTAAGAGCTATGAAAAAGCCTTATCTCTAATGCCTGATAACGCTGATACATATAATAACCTCGGTATTGTATATTTTCAATTAGACCAACTGCAAATTGCTATTAAGTGTTATAAGAAGGCGATATCTCTCACACCAGACTATGCTGCAGCATATGCAAATCTTGGTGATGTACATAAACGTCTAGGTCAAATGGATGAAGCGCTGGTAAATTATGAAAGAGCTATTTCAATCAATCCCAACTTAAATTATATGTTAGGTGATTATCTATATATAAAAATGTATCTTTGTCTCTGGGATGACCTGTCAAATAACCTTAGTGAATTAACCAATAAAAT
>CAZSHL010000138.1:0-3286 GCA_964606585.1 uncultured Piscirickettsiaceae bacterium | reverse complement strand
CATAAGCATTATCTTCTACGTTATACCCCCAATGTCCATTGGAGATAAAACTATGTACTTTTTCAAATTCCCCTCCAAATAGACGCATAAGATCAACCATATGTATCCCCTGATCAAGCAAGATCCCTCCGCCGGATATCTCTCTTTTAGTCCTCCAATCAGGCTGGTTAAAGGTAATCAATTTTGCTTTACCGTATACCCCACGCATATTAATAATTTTACCCAGTTCGCCTGAGTGTACTAGTTTAAGAGCGTCTTGAACAGAGTAATGATAACGATGGTTAAATCCATACATTAATTTTAAGTCCGGCTTCTGCTGTTCGATATCTATAACTCGAAAAATATCTGACACATTCTTGCCGGGAGGCTTTTCACAGAAAACATGTAGTCCAGTTTCAAGTGCAGCAATAGTGACTTCTGGTGCAATATCATTAGTCAAACAGACAATTAAGATATCAAGATTTTCTTTTAATAGTTGCTTATAACTTTTATAACTTCGAAAACCATCTACTGTAGACACATCTTCAGGAAACACTTGATCACATACAGCTATCATTTCTAAAGATGGGTGTTGTTCTACACACTGACATCTACGCTTCCCAACTACACCATACCCAGCAATACCTACTTTTAATTTTCTACTCATTATTTATACCAAAACCACGCAATAAATCTCCTTTCATAAAAACATCCAACGAACTCTGAATGTCAGAAGTTACATCTTGGTCTATTTCCAATTGATTAATACCTAAGATTGTTGCCAAATCTAAACCATTTGTCTGAACATGATGCAATTTTAAACCAGATTTCTCATGAACTTCAGAATAGGCTTTATTAGAATAAAGAATAATATGCTGCTCTCCTTGTAATATTCTTAACGGATCTTTGCCTGATTTTTGACAATAATCAACCAAAACAGATTGGGAATGTGGAACTTCTGAAACAAAAACACCAGATGGATTCAACATTGAATATACTTTATCTATAAATAATGATGGATCTGTTATATGCTCAATTACCCCCCATGCCATAATAACGTCAAATTTCTTATTTGAATTGTAATTAAAAAAGCTGTCTTTAAAAACCTTTATCCCAATATTTTTCAAGTGCTCTATTGCTGCACCATTAACTTCAACTGCTTCACAGTTATGCCCAAAATCATTAAATACAGATATAACTTCACCTATCCCTGCACCAATATCAAGGACCTGCAACGAATTGGATTTCTTCTGCCTTATAGAATTGAGACAATCAATCACCTGACTATATTTAGATTGTCCAATTAACTCCTTTCTTTTATCAAAAAAAGGAATCATTGCCTTATTAAACATTTCAGAATAATACTCGTCGGCATATAACTCCTCTAATGCAGCATCATTAAGCCTTGGGCTAACATAAACACATTCACAATCAACACAAGTATGGTGTTGAAACTGATTTAACTCAAAGGTGTTTTTCTTTCTTTTCGATGCACAATGAGGGCAGTCAACATCAATTATATATTCACTACTCAGCTTGCCGTCTGAAGTATAGTACTTTGCAAGAAGATTTTTCCAGCGCTCTTTTACTTTGTTAAAATTTGGTTTTACTTGCTCTGGAGTAATTATTCTATTTTTCATTTAGTTTATCTTTTGAATCAAATATACATTAGCAAATATCTTATTGATTGGGGTAACTGTAGTATTCGACGGTTCTTGTAAATATCCATAGTGAGATATCTTATCTAATCCTAAGCAAATAGAAGAAATTATTTCAAGCGCTTCACCAGTATTTATCACATTATATGGAAGCACCTCAGAATAATCACCATTACTACCATTTATATCCATAGTAAAGTATGACTTTGCTTTGTCTTCAATTGTCTTCTCAAAAGTTTCTCGTAAATCCAAAATTAAAACAGATCTTGTATGTTTCCAGGCCATTTTAATAGTTTCTCTCCATGTTTCATGTAAATGCAAAATTCCTAATACAAGTGTCATATCATACTTTCCTGACAAGGCCGAGTAATCATTCTCATTTACATGATGAAAGATATGCTGAGGGTATTTCGAACTTGCCTTGGTTATCATTGACTTGCTAATATCAACACCAGTGTATGAAAACCTATTTAGCTGCTCTCCAATAATTCCAGCAAAGCCTCCCTGTGCGCAACCAATATCCAAAATACTCATACCCTCTTGCAACTGATCTTTTAAGAAAAACCATTCTGATGGATAAACATCTGATGTCGTTGTACGATGATTATCGAAAAAACTTACAACATTGGGCTGACTCCATGATTCAGCATTATTGCTCATTGTATTTTTTCCAATATGGATCTGCTTTAATATGCGCCTCTACTTTTTCCGCATCTTCTGGAACATCAACAGCAAACGAATCTACATATGGATATTGTGCAACTCTTTGAGTCAAACCATTATCATATAGACGATTACTATCACAAGATTCAACTAATTCTAAAGGTGATTCTGGCATTTTGGTGAATTTCCTTAAGAAACCCCAACGGAAGCCAAAAATACCATAAATTCTTTTCGCCTCAATATCTAGCGACCACTCTTTACAGTATGGTATTGGGGCACGCGAAGTGTAAAGAATATCACCCTTAATATTGTGAATAATTTTAAGTGTATTTGGATCATTAAATTGCGCTTCATCAATAATAGGCATAGATAGAACTACACCATTAACATCTTCATTATCAATCATAGGTTTCACCGTTGCAGAAATCATATCTGGTCGCATCATAGGCTCATCGCCCTGGACATTTAAAACTATATCATCTTCATTTATTTCAAAATGACTATTCTCAATCGCCTCTGCAACTCTATCTAATGCTCGCTCATGTTTATCTGATGTCATGATACAAGGGATATTTTTAGAATTGGCAAACTCTTTAATTTCAACGTCACAAGTGGCAAGTATAAGCTCATCCCATTTTTTGTACATTTTTGCGCGATGCCACACATGCTCCAACATAGGCATGCCAGCAATATTAAAAAGAGGTTTTCCTGGGAACCTGCTAGAATCCATGCGTACAGGCACTACCCCAATAATTTTTGTCATTTTATAATTTTATATAAATTGGAAATTTCATTGTTTTCCTGTCCAAGACGGACTGACTCTCCATCTTCATCAACTTGTTGCCAGTCATTTTTTTCATCCGAACGATAAAATGCGTGTAATAAACGAATTGACTGAAGACAATCATGTTGACTCACCGAATATGATGCTCCACTAGTCATAGAGTGGTAAATATCTTTATACAATAACTTATGTCCATCTCCAT
>CAZSHL010000137.1:0-3298 GCA_964606585.1 uncultured Piscirickettsiaceae bacterium | reverse complement strand
TCATCTTCCTCAAAATGCTTTAAGATTTCAACAAACGAGCTACCATTTATTGGATCTCCACCAATACCCACACCGGTACTGATGCCGATACCTAATTCTTTCATTTGAGAAGCAGCTTCATAACCTAAAGTTCCTGAGCGCCCAATCAAGCCAACATTACCTTGCTTGTAAATATGACCCGGCATAATACCTAACATAGCTTTACCTGGGCTGATCGTGCCAGCACAGTTAGGGCCTGTTAAAATCATTCGATCTTCTGGTTTAGCGCGTGCAAAAAGATAGCGTTTTACTCGAATCATGTCATGAGTCGGTATGCCGTCAGTAATACTGACACAATATTTGATACTAGATTCAGCGGCCTCCATCATTCCATCTGCTGCATAAGCAGGAGGAACAAATATAATGCTAGCTTCAGCACCTGTTGCCGCAACAGCATCTTTGACTGTATTGAATACAGGTCTTCCTAGATGTGTTGTACCTCCCTTACCAGGCGTGACGCCGGCAACGACATTAGTGCCATAATCGATCATCTCCTGAGCATGGAATGAACCCATACGACCAGTTAGACCTTGAATTAAAACTGGGGTTTTTTCATTAATAAATATACTCATAATTCACTCTTATTTTCCCGTTGATTTTTTCCATTCAGCAACAACTGTATTTGCTGCATCCGACAAAGTGTCAGCTGTAATAACCTTTTTGCCACTGTCCTTTAATATCTTCTGCCCTTTTTCAACATTAGTACCTGATAAACGCACCACTAAAGGAATATCGATATCACGTTTATTTAATAAATCTACGATGCCTTGGGCAACCCAATCACAGCGGTTAATACCTGCAAAGATGTTAACCAAAATAGCCTCGACATTATCATCTGATAAGACCAACTCTATAGATGTCGCAACCCTCTCAGCGGAAGCACCGCCACCGATATCGAGGAAGTTTGCTGGCTCACCACCAGCATGCTGAATCATATCCATAGTTGCCATGGCTAAGCCCGCACCATTAATCAGACAGCCAATTTTGCCATCCAAACCAACATAGTTCAAATCATGCTCAGCGGCATTGATTTCTCGTGGGTCTTGTTGTGTCTTATCGTGGAATTCGAAAATTTCTGGTCGACGATAGAGTGCATTTGCGTCAAATGACATCTTCGCATCAATAGCTAAAATCTTGTTGTCAGTAGTCAAAATCAATGGGTTTATTTCTAATAAATTAGCATCAGTATCACGGAAAGCACGGTAACACTTCATAACTGCCCGGCTGGCATTAGCAATAGCCCCATTAGGTAAACCCAAAGTAAAAACCAATTGACGAGCTTGGAATGGTTGCATTCCTACTGATGGGTCAATCCTAATTTTGGCAATTTTATCGGGTGTCTCTTCAGCAACTTGCTCAATATCCATACCACCCTCTGTAGAAACAACTAAAGTAACTTTTTGAGTAGCCCTATCTAAAACAATACTGAAGTAGAGCTCTTTTAAGATATCACTAGCCTCCTCTACATATATACTTGAAACCATCTTGCCCGCAGGACCGGTTTGATTCGTGACTAAGTTATTTCCAAGAAACTTATCACAAAATTCTGAAATTTCTTTTTGGGTTGTACATAACTTGACTCCACCCGCCTTACCACGTGCACCAGAATGAACCTGAGCCTTTACAATCCATTTATCACCACCCAATTCGTTAGCTTGGTATATTGCCCCAGTTGCTGAATGCGCTACCCCGCCCCTTGGAACTGGAACGCCATATTGTGCCAATATCTTCTTGGCTTGATATTCATGAATGTTCATATTTAACCTTTTAGTTTTGCTTGAATTGCTTTATCTGCATTAACGATATTCTCTGCCATCTTGGCAGAAGCTGCATCGATCATACGGCCATTTAATTGCGCTGCTCCTCGACCTTCCTTCGCAGCCTCATCCAAAGCAATGAGAATTTGCTTTGCATGAGTTACCTCTGATTCTGGTGGAGTATAGACTTCATTAGCCAATTCAATTTGTGATGGATGGATTGCCCACTTACCTTCAAAACCAAGTGCCGCTCCACGACGCGCAGCATCTTTATAGGACTCTAGATCATTAAAGTCACCGAAAGGACCATCAATTGCACGTAAACCATAAGCACGACAAGCTACCAACATTTGCGACAGGCCTGCATGCCACTGGTCACCAGGATAATCCGGATTCAAACCACCAATAACGGTCGTACGAGCGCGGCAACTTGCTGCATAATCAGCTACACCAAAATGCATCGCTTCAAGACGTTCATCACGACCATATTTAGCAATATCCATTACATTAGCCATTCCTAGTGTTGTCTCTATTAGGACCTCAATACCGATACGATTTTTAAAAGCTTTAGCAGTTTCAATTTGATTCAACATGGCAGAAAGCATATAGACATCTGAAGCCGTTCCAGCTTTTGGCAGTAGAATAGTATCAAGATTTTCTCCTGCTTGTTCAACCACCTCAACTACATCACGATACATATAATGTGTATCAATACTGTTAATACGAACAGAGATAGTTTTACCTGCACCACTCCAATCTAGATCATTAAGAGCTTCAACAACATTTTTACGCGCTGGCACCTTGTCATCCGGTGCAACAGCATCCTCCAAATCCAAAAAAACATAGTCTGCAGCACTATTTAAAGCCTTTTCAAACATCTTTGTATTAGACCCTGGCACAGCAAGCTCACTACGCTGTAGTCTTTGTTTTACTGGTTCATATATTATGTGACTCATTAAAATTCCTTATATAAATAAATCGAAGTAATACGAATAACAAATAGTGTCAATAAAAAAAATAGCCAATGATATCGGTTAATTTGATTCTTAATGAAACCTCAAGGTGTATAAATATAACAATATTAAAACTTAGTGGGTTTAGTAATTATCAAAACCAGTTTAGATTAAGTAAACTTAAATAAAGCATTAGAATCATTAATACATTACAAGTGGAGGAAAAAGGCGTTTAACACTAAACGCCTTAATCTTTTGATGTGGCGTCCCCAAGGGGAATCGAACCCCTGTTGCCAGGATGAAAACCTGGAGTCCTGGGCCACTAGACGATGGGGACAGAACTATTTTTGCTTGGTGGAGCTAGGCGGGTTCGAACCGCCGACCTCAACACTGCCAGTGTTAGAACATCCTTGCTACATAAGGCTTTAAAGGTGGTATGTCACCAAACTGTCACCAAACGGATGTTTTTAGGCCAAACAAAAAGAGGATATTATAGTCAAATTTTTGCTATTTCCTATTAAATTTAAGGATTTTTTTTGGCTCCAGTGC
>CAZSHL010000136.1:0-3323 GCA_964606585.1 uncultured Piscirickettsiaceae bacterium | reverse complement strand
ACAATGGCACTATCAATTATCGGCTCACCTCTGCCTAGCTGTATGTCATCGTTTGAAAGAAAAAGAGCATGACCACCTAACTGCGTCATTCCTGACTCGAAAGATACACGGGTTCGAGTGGAAGATTTATCGAATATCATTGCTAAGGTTTTGTTCTTTAATGAATTATTCAAAACTCCAGAAATATATTCAGTTTTAAGTACTATTGCAGAATCTATAATCTTTTGCAATACTTCGTATGAATAATCGTCAAAATCTATAAAATGTTTAGTCATCATTAATCTGAATTTTTTATTAATTTAACAATTTTTTTAATCAAAATATCAGCCTCATCATTAGAAATAATGAGTGGAGGTAGCATTCTAATAGAGTTACCAACAATATTGATCAGTAACTGGTCATCAAGAGCTTTTTGTAATAATTTTGTTGTGTCTATCAAGTTATCGTCAAGTCCAATTCCAATCATTAGGCCTTTAATACGAATACTTAGCACTGTTGCTATATTGCTTAGCTCCCTTTCAAGTTTTGTATGTATATATTGACTCATCTTATCAACGTTTGCAAGTATAGATTGATTCTCAATGACATCAAGAACAGTTAGAGCTACTTTACTAACCAGCGGATTGCCACCAAATGTAGAGCCATGTTTACCGGCTGTAAAAAGTTTTGCCGCTCTACCTTTAGCTAAGCATGCGCCAATAGGAACACCATTACCAAGACCTTTAGCTAGTGTTAAAAGGTCAGGAGATATATGGTTATGTTGATGAGCAAATAGTTTTCCAGTGCGCCCCATACCTGTTTGAACCTCATCTAAAATTAGCAACCAGTCGATTTGCTCGCATAGCGATTTGACCTGATTTAAATAGTCTTGCTTAGGGATAATGACACCAGCTTCACCCTGGATTGGTTCAAGCATAACGGCGACAACATTTTCATTAATACTATGTTTTGATATTGCCTCTATATCATCAAATTTAACATGAATAAATTCACTCAAAAGTGGTGAAAAACCGTCCTGAACTTTACTATTGCCTGTTGCAGAAAGGGTGGCTATTGTGCGGCCATGAAAGCTTTCATTTGCGGTAATTATAGCTGGTTGTTCAATGCCTTTGTCTTGTGCAAATAGTCGTGCTATTTTGATTGCCGCTTCGTTAGCTTCTGCCCCAGAGTTAGCAAAAAAGACATTATCCATACTAGCAAGCATGCAGAGCCTCTCAGCCAGTTTTTCTTGATGCTCAATATGGTACCAGTTTGAAGTGTGAAGTAGGGTTTGTGCCTGCTCTACGATTGACTGGGTAATATCGGGATGGCAGTGGCCGAGATTAACAACGCCTACACCAGACAGGGCGTCAAGATATTGTTTACCAGTCTGATCAGTTAGCCAGCAACCACCACCCTTTACAAAGGTGACATCTAACGGTATGTAATTCGACATTAGGTTTGACATATTATTCTTTCTAATAAAAAATAAAAAAAAGCCCCAATGGGGCTTTTTGGAATTATAGTAATTGCTATATTATTGCAAAAAAACCGCCATAGATAATTTTAACGAAGTTCTAAGTCTTCGAAGACAAAGTCCACTGAAAAATCTTGCTATAACAGTCATTACCATTATCAATTTCAAAAAAAAAGTGATTATACTCTAATTTTGATTTTTCTCTTTCTTTAATTTAATTAAATGAAAAAGGAAAATGCCCAACATTTTTATATTTTTTATGACACAATAGTTTTGCTCATTACATTGGGCCCTTTTTATTAATTGGTTTTCTTATTTTGTAATTTGAATTAATAATTTATTAGTCTCAATATACTTATGTTGAAATATTTAAAAGAAATCATTTTTCTTCTTGGCGATGACAAAAGGCAATTACCAATATTGATATTATTTTTCATTGGATTGTCTGCGTTAGAAATTATTGGGATTGGTATGATCGCTCCTTATATTGCTCTAGTGCTTGATGTTGGTTCTAGCAACGAACTGCTAATAAAAATATTTAGTTATTTCAAATTAAATACTGATAGAGACTACATATTACTATTTATAAGTGGGGTAATAATATTTGTATTTTCTGTAAAAGCAATTGTAACAATACTAATTAATCAAAAAATCATATCATTTAGTTTAAAGCAAGAGGTTAGGTTGCGAGGAATACTAATGAATGCATATCAGTCTATGCCATATATTGATTATGTTAGTAGGAATAGTTCAGAGTATATTTATAATATACAAAGTCTTACAGCGCGTTACTCTTCCGACGTTACACTTACATTTTTGCGAACTTTTAGCGATATCATTGTAGCCTCATTTATTCTATTATTACTTGCATGGCAGGACATATCGGTACTTGTGTTGATGATTTTACTATTGCTGATTGTTATACTTCCTTACAATAAATTATTTGGTAAAAATATATCTTTGTATGGAAAAAAAATGAATAAATTGTCAGCACGTATGTTAAGTGGAATTGTCGAAGGCATGGAGGCTCTCAAAGAAATACGAATCTTAGGTAAAGAGAATTTTTTTTACGAAATAGTCACTTCTTCTGCTAAAAGACATGCTCTAAACGAAAAAAAGACCAAAGTTATTGTAGCGTCTATGAGACCTATTATGGAGTTAACTTTAATTTTTTTCATTGTGCTTCTAATATTAAAGACATTGGCATTTGATTCTGATTTGGAAATGGTTTTGCCGACTTTAGGTATGTTTGGCGTAGCAGCTATACGTATACTCCCAATTGCCAATTCAATGTCTGGAAGTATATTAAGATTGCGTCATGCTAGAGATATGTCTAAGGTCTTGTTTAAAGATGTAAATAAATTCCTCAAGATAAAAGGTACTAATGCTGACAGTGCTAAACGAGCAGGAAAAGTAACAATTAAGGATAAACCCTTTATGAGTATAGAGTTGATAAAAATCAACTATAGTTATAATAGCAAAAGAATATCTTCCTTAAATGATATTTCATTAGAAATCAAAGCAGGAGAATCTATTGGATTCATGGGTCCTTCTGGTTCAGGTAAGACAACACTAATTGATATACTGCTTGGTCTACTCACTCCTGAAAAGGGATCTATTTTATATAATGGTCAACCTCTAGAGAGTCATATACCTGAGTGGAATGCACATATATCATATTTACCACAAGAGGTGTTTTTAATAGCCGACACATTGAAAAATAATATAGCTCTCGGTGTGAAAGAAGATAAGGTTGATAGCTCTAAACTTGATGAAGCCATTCATAAATCTCAGTTATATGAATTGGTATCACAACTTGATCATGGTGTGGATACTTTCGGAGGTGAGCGAGGAGTCCAACTTTCTG
>CAZSHL010000135.1:0-3362 GCA_964606585.1 uncultured Piscirickettsiaceae bacterium | reverse complement strand
TGGCAATATTAGTAATCACCTCTTCGTGAGTCGGACCCATACAAAAATCTCTGCCGTGCCTGTCCTGAAAACGTAATAGATCGGGGCCATACTCTTCCCACCTTCCTGATTCCTGCCATAGCTCAGCAGGTTGTGCAACAGGCATCAATAATTCTTGAGCCATAGATTGATTCATTTCTTCGCGGACAATATTTTCAATTTTTTGAATAACTCTTAGTCCTAAAGGTAAATATGAGTAAAGACCTGATGCCAGCTTTGATATTAGCCCGGCTCGAATCATTAACTGATGGGAAATGATTTTTGCATCACTAGGCAATTCTTTGACAGTAGGGATTAATAGATCACTGCTTTTCATATAAAATATGGCAATAACAATAACAAATGCCTTGATTTTACCTAATGCCTGATTTCCAAACTTTATTAATTTGGGTTATTCCTGTCCTTTTTGCCATTACTCTTCATGAGGCAGCACATGGCTGGGTAGCAAGTAAATTAGGAGATCACACTGCCAGAATGATGGGTAGAGTTACTCTAAATCCTGTTAAACATATTGATCCAGTTGGAACAATTGTCGTGCCTATCGCACTATTGATAATGTCAACTGGATTTATTTTTGGTTGGGCTAAACCAGTTCCGATTAATTTTAACGCTCTTAGATCTGGAAAATCTGGGATGATCTGGGTTGCACTTGCTGGACCAGGAGCCAATCTTATTATGGCTATAGGTTGGCTATTTGTTGCTTTCTTTTCAATTAATATGAATACACCTGTTTTGCTAAAGATGGCTGGTGCAGGAATATTTATTAATATTCTGCTGGGGGTATTTAATCTATTACCCATCCCACCTCTAGATGGATCTCGAGTTATTAGTGCGCTGCTGCCAAACCCTCTAGCTTATAAATATAATCAGCTAGAACGATATGGCTTTGTCATACTGATTGGTCTGATGTTTTTTGGAGGTTTCGCTTATATTGTTTGGCCAATTGTTAAATTAGCCTTAAATTCACTTTCAATGCTCTCAGGCCTTAATTTGATGAGCTTGATGAACTACATTTTTACTTAGGATGAACAACTAACCACTAGATTTTTTGCCCAATCTGGAGCTTTGTTTGTGTAACTTTCAAAGCCCTGATGTTCATCAAATGGGCTACTTAATAAATCAAACAATACACTGATTTCACTATAATCATGAAGATCTTCGGCTTTTCTAATAGCAACCTCAGCTAAATAATTTCTTAAAACATATTTTGGATTGACCGAATCCATTTCTTGTCTTCTTTTATTGGGCTTATTTTTTTCTTTACTTAGTCTTTCTGTATAACTTTCAAACCAAGAATAAAAAACACTTTCTATTTCTTGGTTTTCATAATTGGACAACAACCTTAGTGAGTTTGGATAATCCTTTTTATGTAGATATAATAAACCTAAATAATCACTAATTAATTCATTGTCTCCTTCAATAATCTCTTTTAAACCAAACTTTCTTCGCATTAAAAGCGAATATTCTTTTATCAGAAAAACTTGATATTGTTCTAAAGACTCTTTCAACTTATATTCGTCAATTAAACCTCTTAGTGCGCCCGCAAGCCTCTCTAAATTCCATAAGGCCACTGATGGTTGTTTCTCGAATGAATAGCGACCATGATAATCAGAGTGATTACAAACAAAAGATGGGTCGTAAGTTTCCATAAACCCAAATGGGCCGTAGTCGATTGTCAAACCTAAAATCGACATGTTGTCACTATTCATTACTCCATGAGCAAAGCCCTGTGCCTGCCAGCGAGAAATCATTATGGCAGTTAAACGAATAACTTCTTTAAAGAATTCTACATAAGAGTCCTTACCTTTAATTTGTGGAAAGTAATTTTCGATAGTAAAGTCAGCTAATTTTTTTACTTCGGAGGTCTGCCCTCTTGAAGCAAACAATTCAAAGTGACCAAAACGAATGTGGCTTTTAGCCACCCTTGTTAGGATTGCACCACTCTCAACGTGTTCACGATAAATATCAGTGTTGCTCCCTACAATGGCAAGTGCCTGAGTAGTGGGAATATCCAAACCCTCCATGCCAACTGAACACAAATACTCACGTATAGTTGACCTTAGTACTGCTCTACCATCAGCCCCTCTTGAATATGGCGTTATTCCAGCTCCCTTAAGGGATAGCTCATATCCATTGGATTCTCCAATTAAACAAGAACGTCCATCGCCAAGTTGTGGAACAAAGTAACCGAACTGGTGACCTGCATAGACGCTAGATATTGAATCAACACCAAAAAAACTTTCCTCACCTGCACAAACATTAAGTAGCTCATATTCAGTTAAGTCTAGTTTAAGTTTATTTTTGAGTTTCTCATTTACATGGACTAAATGACTGTCTGTCAGCCCTTGTGTTTTTACTTTAGAGTAAAAAGCTTTACCTAATGAAGCAAACTTAAGAGAGTTTTTCATTTAGTATTTGATTGACTTGCTTTGGGTTAGCTTTGCCTTGGGTTTCTTTCATTACTTGACCAACAAAAAAAGCTAACAGTTTTTTATTTCCAGATTTAAATTGCTCGACTTGAGCGCTATTGTTAGCAATAACTTTTTCGATAATTGATTCAATAGCAGAGGAATCAGTCATCTGCTTTAAGCCTTGTTTTTCTATCACCTCATCGGCACTACCTTGACCTTGCCACATCGCTTTAAAGACATCTTTTGCAATTTTCCCGGAAATTGTCTCATCTGAAATTCTCTTTACTAAATTAGACAGTTCTTTAGAGGATATAGGGGAATCTTGAATATCTATTTGATGTTTGTTAAGAGACGCTGAAAGCTCACCCATCATCCAGTTCGCGGAAAGTTTTGCATTTGTTTCTTCGGTTAGCATCGATTCGAAGAAATCAGCAAATGACTTTTGTGAAGTCAAATTTTCTGCATCATAATAACTTAAACCCAACTCATTAATAAATCTAGATTTTTTTTCAGTTGGCAGTTCAGGTAAAGTGTTTTTAATTTTTGAAAGCAATTCATCGTTAATGTTGACTGGCAACAAATCAGGGTCTGGAAAATATCTATAGTCATTGGCTTCTTCTTTGGTGCGCATCGAACGTGTTTCATTTTTTTCTGCATCATACAGGCGTGTCTCTTGGATAATTTCACCGCCGTCTTCTAAGATGTCCTTTTGTCTCTCAACCTCTATATTGATAGCTTTCTCTAGAAATTTAAAGGAGTTGATGTTTTTTAGTTCAGCGCGAGTGCCTAACTTTTTTTCTCCTTTTTTTCTGACTGAAACGTTGGCATCACAACGAAATGAACCTTCCTGCATATTACCATCACAAATACCAATATACTGCACTAAGGTGTGAATTTTTTTTGCATAAGCTA
>CAZSHL010000134.1:0-3411 GCA_964606585.1 uncultured Piscirickettsiaceae bacterium | reverse complement strand
GGTTTCATGAGGGTCTATATAGTTGAGATACTTAATTTTCGATAAATTAAGCGCCTTCTTGATATAGGTTTAGTGTTTAATTGGTGAGTTGTAGGTGAAGATTGACCTTAATGGACTTATGGGTATATACTAGATTCACATTGACACTAAACATTTTTTGAAAAGACTTAATAAGTCCTTAATCATAACGATTTTAAGCCTATCGGGTAATGCCAAGGCTTATATAGCTGATCGTTGTGACTGGATGGATTGCGAGGCAATGGCAACTGGCACTGATGAAGGAAGTGGCTTTGGATTACTAATAATAGTTGTAATTGGTGTTATTATTTTTTTAGCAAATAGTAAGTAATAATATATAAGGAGGTAAGACATGTTTAATTGGTTTTATGCAGCAATTGGAGTTGTGATTGGAATAACAGGTGGCATGGTCAATTTGAAAAATAAACATGGGCCAGGAGCAGCACCTATGTGGACATGGAATCCATTAAGTCAACCTATAGTAACTATTTGTATCATTGGTTTTTTAATATTTTCTGCTACATTTGGCTTGAAATGGTTTTTTGTTGGTCTAGGTGAAATTATAATTGGATTTATATTGGCAAGGGTTATTGTAAGGTAATAATTTGAGATAAAAATAAATGATGAGCAGTTTTGCCTTATTGCAACTCAAGAGTTTGTTTGATTAAGTTATGGATTTTTCAAGGAGTAAATTATGGGATTTTTTAAAAAATGGTCTACTGCTATAAGTGGAGGTAAGAAAGGGATTGTTACAAGTCATGTGATGAATAACTTAGATAGTTTGGAGAAGATGATAGGAAAACAAAGGGTTTTAAAATTTCATCGAAACCAGCCTCATGTTCTATATCATTATTGCTCATCAGTGGCTACAAAACTCCATGCAGCCTTCATTGGGGACGGAGATTCTCAAGGCTTTAGAGTTGCAGAAAAAGCAATGACTTCGAATGGCTATCCTATTCCCAATGAGCCTAAATATCATTATGATTTAGAAACACAATTTGAAAGTGAAGTATATTCGCAAGATGAAGTGCGTGAGGTGTTTAATGTTTTTGGTATTAATTACGAAGGCACAATCGATCATAACTTTATTGATGAGCTAGCAACGATGTATGCAGTTGCAATGTCTCAAAAACAAATTCAAGTAGGAAAATTATTAAGAAACTGCACAGTTACTGTTCTTGCCAATATTGTTGATCCTAGTCTAAAAAGTTGGGATAGCAGTAGAGTAAACATTGAGGAAATAAAAAGACTCATGTATTAGTATCTGATAAGACTAAATTTTGAACTTAGGGAGGATTATTTAGTAAAAAAAGGAGAAAAGATATGTTTAATTGGTTTTATGCGTCTATTGGAGTGGCGCTTGGAATAGCTGGCGGAGTATTTAGAGGGACAATTGTAAATCTTTGTATTCTAGGCTTTTTGGTATTTTCAACAACATTCGGTATAGAGTGGGGTTTAATAGCTTTGGGTGAAGTATTTATTGGCTTTATGTTGTCAAGATTTTTCACATAAATGTCATTAAATCAAGTAATAATAGAGGCAGAAGAAAAATTTAGTCACAAATACAACTATGGATTACCAAAATTATTAAAAGAAAATGAAGATTATGTGTCATCAATTGCTAAAGTTATTCTCTTTGAAGGGATGTTAAAGAATAATTTAAACAAAGATGATGCTTATAAAATTTTATATTCTATAAAAGAAAAATCCAAATTTAGAGAGTATATATTTCCATTTGAGTCATCAAAAGTTGACAAATCACTACAATCTAAGAGTCTTAGTAAAATGTATGATTTGTATATTACCGAACGAAAACATGAAGAAAGTCCTCTAACTGCTCTAGCTAAGGTAGGTATTAAATTAAAAAATCGAACCTTTGCAGAAAGATTTATAGAATCAAACAAAGATAGCATTAAAGAAGGAGAAGAAGATATGGGTTTTTTTGGAAAAGAAAAAAGTACTGAAGAGCAATTTAATTTAGCAGTTAACTATGAGTTTGGACAGCTTGGCTCTGTAAAAGATTTGTCAAAAGCAGTCAGTTTCTATACAAAAGCTGCCGAGCGAGGACTTGCTAAAGCTCAACATAATTTAGCCTTGCTGTATGAACATGGAAAAGGTGTTTCTGCAGACAAAAAAAAAGCTATTTTTTGGTATACAAAAGCTGCAGAACAAGGGCTTTCCTTGTCTCAATTTAACCTTGCACAGCTATATTCAAGTGAAAATGTTGGGAATTTTAAGGAAGCTATCAAATGGTATGAGGAATGCAAAGATACTGAGTTTATGGGTAAGTTTCAATTAGGATTATTAGTTCATATGGGAATAGGAATTGATAAAGATGAAGTTAGAGGCTTAAGACTCCTAAGAGAGGCTGCTGATGAAGGAGGCCACGAAACTAAAATCAAACTTGCAGACTACCTCTCTAAACTTAAAAATTGATAGAAATAACTATGACTAGTGAAGATTATTCTGATGAGATAAATAAATTGATGAGCGAAGTAATTGAAGATGGTTCTGATGAATTTTTATATTTCACAGGTGTTGATTACGCCATGAGTGGAGATTGGCACAAAGCAAGACCTTTGTTAGAAAAAGCAAGTTCAAGATTTTATCCAGACGCAATGATTGCTTTGGCTTCGATGCATATGAACGGTTATGGAGGATTGGAACAAGATTTCAATGAAGCAAAGCGTTTACTAGCCGAAGCGGTAGATCTGGGAAGCGAGCATGCAAAAACTATGCTTGATGCGATTGACTATAGACCATAGGAGAAATAGATTATGGGATTTTTTAAAGGTTTAAAGAATTTAACAAAAACGGCAATGGGTGACTCATCAGCCATGATAGAGCAAGGGGAATGGATGTTAAAGAATAATCAGATAGAAGCTGCAATGAACTGTTTTTCAGGAGCATGTTTAAAGGGTGAGCCTGAAGGTTGTAAAATGTGGGGAATAATGCTTATAGACCATGGAACCGGGCCAATTGATACGTTGGCGGGTTTATTGAAATTAAAAAAAGCTGTAGCATTAGGTTCTAAACAGGCAGAAATTAAATATAAAGAGTACGAAAATCATTCATCAGTTATTCATTTATTTAATAATAAGGATCAAATTGACACTCACCGATTGGCGGTAATGTCAAATCCATACCAAAGCTTAGATCCCCTTGAACAAGATTTATTAGACAAGCTGGTAATTGAAATCAAAGAAAAAAATACTCTAGATGAATAAGCTTCGATTTAAGTAATAAATTACTATTTAGTAAAAAAACTCAAATCAATCAAATCCCATTGAGATTGTGCACCATAGCGAATCGGCACGATGCTAGTGCCAACTCCTGAAGTCACAAAGAGCGTTCTTTTGCTGTCCTTGTAGAGTCCACAGATGGCAGCTCGAG
>CAZSHL010000133.1:0-3415 GCA_964606585.1 uncultured Piscirickettsiaceae bacterium | reverse complement strand
CATTTACTTTGGGCTTGTCCTTCTCTTCAGAAAGAATAGTACAAACTTACAGCAAAGCGGCAAAAAAATATTTAGATTCGAAATATGAAGGCTGTAAATTTTCGAATTTAACTGATTTGGGAGGCAGGATCTTTGAGATATTTTATATATGTGAGAGTTACGAAGAAGTTACAAAGGGAGCAAAATGAAACCTCTCTTATACAAAGTTAATACAAACTTTTTTGAAACTCTTTTAAATAAGGGGTTTCAGAGTGATAAACCTATTGAGTGGGAATAGTTGCAAGTAGAGTAAACCCATATAAAACAAGGGTTTAAAGAAATATAAAGTGTGACAAACTCTGTCAAACTAGTGTTTAATAGGAGTCATATAACAAAGATATGACAAACTATGACTACTATAAGTATCAGCTCAACCAAATCAACCTCTATGGTGGTGATGAGAAGAGATATTTTCAGAAGTCTCTAAGAACTAGAGACGAAGACTTGGCAAGAAGACTTGCAGAAGATGAGTATGTCCAAATCAAGGCAAAACGACTTACTGGTCAGAAGATATTTAAAGTAGCATTTCATACAGTCATTGATGAGTGGTTAGTAGAACAAAAGAAAACCATTGGTATTTCCAAGACACTAGGTAGATACCAAGCAATCGTTTCCCAAACCAACTAATAAAATAGGCCTACCCTGTGAGTCACATAATAGATAGAGTATCTTTGATAGTTGGTTTATTTTTTGGTGTGATATTACTTCATTATTTTGTAACGCAGCTGGACACATCTCTTAAGTTTGAAGAACTTGCTCTGGGAGAAGGTTCGAGTGTTAATATGGCAAGTATTAATGGTGTCAAAGTGCACTGTCATGATCTTGTTGATGCACAACAATGTCTGGAAGGATATACAAAAGTTCTGGGGAGTTTGCCCGTTGTGCTTTGGTTGGGGAATTCTCAGGTACATGCTATAAATCAGATGAAGTCTGGCGATGAGACTGCTGTGCCTGAGTTGTACAGAAGATTGGTAGATAATGGTCATTACCTTCTAACCTTTTCACAGCCCGATGCTAATTTCCAAGAACATTTTCTTCTATTTCACTACTTATTAGATCAAATACCTGTCAAGACATTAGTGATGCCAGTGGTCTTTGATGATATGAGAAATACTGATATTCGAGCTAGTCTTGTTGATGCGCTTAAAGATCATTCTGTATCAGTGCGTCTGGCAAAGACAAAAATCGGCCAGAAACTGCTAGCCAACAATAGTGACCAGGATGCGGCCGGAAATGATATGTCTGCTTTGGAAGATACGGTTCAGGAGGCATCGGAGAAATGGTTGAATGCCAAAATGGATAAATTTCAGATATGGTCAGAAAGACCGGCTCTGCGTGGTCAAGTTCTTTTGTCTCTTTATAGGTTACGTAACTGGGTGTTGGGGATTAATCCATCTACAGAGCGAAAGATGCTGCCAGGCAGCTACGCATTAAATCGACAAGCATTGAAAGCTATGTTGAATGAGGCTAAAGATAGAGACATTCAGGTATTGGTTTATGTGGTGCCACTTCGTAACGATGTTCCCATACCCTATAATGCAGCGGAGTATTCCAGTTTTAAGGCAGATATGCAGGCTTTGTCTGTTAGTCAGGGCGCGCACTTTACTAATCTTGAGAATCTCGTGCCAGCTAAATACTGGGGCACCAAAAACTCAACATCAATTGGCAGTGAGCAGGAGTTAGATTTTATGCACTTCTCGGCTGATGGTCATGGGTTGCTTGCAAATGCTCTATATCGTGAGCTGCAGGCATTACAGATAAATAATAGGCAATAACCCATGATTTTTAACTCTCTGACATATTTTTTGTTACTTATTATTGTTGTCGTTCTTTACTGGGTATTGCCATATCGTTCTCGACTATTACTAATCTTTACTGCCAGCATGGCATTTTATGGATTCTGGCGTGTTGAATTTTTGCCAGTTATGCTGGCTTCTACACTTGTCGATTTTTTGGTTTCGAGGCGGATGCCTGGGGCTTCGGATCGAGGAAAAAAATTATTATTGATGACCAGCCTGATAGTAAATCTGGGCTTATTGTTCTATTTCAAATATCTAATTTTCTTCGCAGTTAATGCGATTGGATTTGCAAATCTACTTGGTGCAAATATTGACCCCATTTTCCTGCATATTATTTTGCCGTTGGGTATTAGTTTTTATACATTTCAGACAATTAGTTACACGGTTGATGTGTACCGTGGATTTATCAAGCCAGAACAGGACTTTTTGCTTTATGCATGTTATGTGACCTTTTTTCCGCAATTAGTAGCAGGGCCAGTGCTTCGTGCGGCTGAGGTTATTCACCAATTCGCTAAACGCGCTCCTTTTGATTGGGATGATATTACCATGGGGGTTCGACGTATCCTATATGGTCTATTTTTGAAGGTGGTTCTGGCAGATAATATTGCACCATTTGTAGATATAGGATTCGCCATGCCTTTAGATACAATGTCAGCCCTAGATGTTTGGACTTTGGCATTTCTTTTTGGGTTCCAAATCTACTTTGATTTCAGCGCCTATTCTCACATTGCACTTGGCAGTGCACGCCTAATGGGCCTACGCTTTCCTGAAAACTTTAATTTTCCCTATATTTCAGTATCACCTAAGGATTTCTGGCATCGCTGGCATATCTCACTATCGAGTTGGATACGAGACTATCTTTATCTCCCATTGGCAGGTGTAAAAGTACATAATCGTTCAATAGGGGGGCTTGGTAATGCAACACAGGACAAGAAGCATCATAAGGCTCTATTTTTAACTTGGGGTATAATGGGACTCTGGCATGGTGCCAGTTGGACATTTCTTCTGTGGGGTTTGTACCATGGGGTGGTTATTTTTATCTACAGATTGGTGGAACCACATACGCATCGCTTTAATCACACCCTGAAATGGCTGGGTGGATTTATGATTACATTACCATTGATGATGCTAGCATGGATTCCTTTCCGCGCTGATTCATTATCAGCTACCTTTGAGATGTGGGGAAGAGTGTTGACGCCAAGTGCTTACACATGGTTAGGTATGCGTGAGAATGTCTACTTGATTACCGCCTTAATTTTAGTAGGAACTATTGCGGTATATTTCCTACAAAGAAAAATAATGCCACTATTGCAGGAAAAAAAATTAGTTGTTTTATTTGCTGATACTGCAGCAGTGGCTGTGATGACGGCACTTGTAATTGTGTGGTTAAGGCCGATTAATCAATTTATTTATTTTCAATTCTAAGGCTAGTGTGTAATGGTAATCGAGAAACATAAGAAATATATAGATACGGAAAAAGGGCGTTTGGTTCATGTTAGTAACAAAGGAGCTAAACCATGAATTTTGGACAAGCAATAGATAGCGTATTATTTAAGAACTACTTTAATCTGGAAGGG
>CAZSHL010000132.1:0-3431 GCA_964606585.1 uncultured Piscirickettsiaceae bacterium | reverse complement strand
GAATGACAATTCATATGGGCTTGCTGCGGGCGTATTTACTGAGAATAATGGGGTCGCTCTTAGAGCCTCAAAAGCTGTACGAGCTGGTATAGTATTTGTTAACACTTATCGCCTAATTTCACCTATAGCGCCATTTGGAGGATTTAAAAATAGTGGTTTTGGAAGAGAATCAGGAATGGACGCCATAAAAGACTATTCTAATATTAAAACTACTTGGATTAATACATCAAAAAAACCTATGGGCGATCCTTTTGTCATTAGATAAATTAATTTATAAAATTTTTGTAATCATATCCAATATTCCTAATCATGAGTTGTAAATTAAGATTTTTTTGACTAACATTTCGTAATCTTTGTTATAATATTTAATAAAAAAAAGAGTCTTTAGTTCATCTAAATTATAACTGACTCATATAATGAAGGAGATTGTAATATATGTCTTTAAAAACTGATCGCGAAATTTTTGAAATTGCAAAAGAAACAGAGCATGTCACTTTCCAAACAACCACTCGAAAGACTCAATCTGGTTATGATTTGCCTATGATCGTACATGACCGCCTAGCATTTACACCAGAAGAATACATTCGAAGATATGACATTATACAAACAGCAATGGTCGAAGCTGGACTTGATGCTTTACTTGTTCGTGGACCGGAAAACATTACTTATCTTAGTGGTTATGAGACACCAGGTTATTATAAGTATCACTGTATTGTTGTTCCAAAGGATGATGAGCCAGTTTTTCTTGTTCGTGACTTTGAGTGGATCAATACCCCTGAGTTCGCATGGAGTACGAAATTTGTTAAAGTCTTTGACTGGGATCATCCTCCAAGTATTACTAGCAACGTTTTACAACAACTTGGCTTAACATCTGACAAGCGAATTGGTGTCGAGAAGCAATGCTTCTTTTATACTGTTAACGAACATGAAACGTTTACACAGAACTTTCCAAATAACAATTTCGTAGATGCAACGCAGATTCTCTGGGATGCAAGAATGATAAAATCTTTTGAAGAAATTGAAATAATGCGTAAATCTGCCCATCTTGTTGATCTTGCTATGCAAGCTGGTTGGGGTGCAACTAGACCTGGTGCGACTGCAGACGAAATCAATGGTGTTGTTAACAAAACCCTTTTTGAAAATGGTGGTGAATATATGGGGCTACCACCCTTCGTATTAGCTGGAGAACGGACGTGCCTTCCTCATCAAACAGGTGGCAAAGATAAATTGCTAAATGATGATGTTATGTACTTTGAGATATCTGCATCTCAGCACCGATATACTGCAGCACTGATGCGAACAATTTTTATTGGCAATCCAAAAGATGAATGGGTGCGTGCTGCAGAAGCCTGCATTGGAGCAGTTGAGGCTGCTCTGGAAACGATAAAGCCTGGTTCTACTCCTCACGAAGCAGATGTTGCAGCTCGTACAGTAACACAAAAAGCTGGATTTGGGGATTATCATCGTAACCGACTGGGTTATTCTATCGGCATAAGCTATCCACCAGATTGGGGGGAAGGTGAGATTATTTCTCTTCGAATGGATGAACATCGACCTCTTGTTCCTGGAATGACTTTTCATATGCCTCCACTTTGCTTAAAATACCGTGAATTTGGTATTGGGTTTTCGGAATCTATCGTTGTAACAGAAAATGGATGCGAACATTTATCCAAAATGTCAAGGGAAGTTGTGATCAAAAAACAAGGAACTTTATAACTTGTCAACGCACAATGAAGTAAGCATTAATTTTGATCGATTGATTAACGATTTAAATGAGTTATCTAAATTTGGGTATGATGAAAAAACAGGCGGTATAAATCGACCTACTTATTCAAAGGCCTATAAAGAGTCTGTAAAATGGTTAATTCTAAAGATGGAGGACTGTGGACTTTCAACAAGCGTGGATTCAGTTGGAAACGTAATTGGGCGACTGGGTCCACGTGATCTGCCTGCTGTGATTTGCGGTTCGCATATCGATAGTGTCCCTGAGGGTGGAAAACTAGATGGAACACTTGGTGTTTTAGCTGGTTTAGAAGTCGCTCGATGTATTTCGGAATCCTCTAAAAAGCTTGAATTTGCCTTAGAAATCATCGCTTTTGTAGATGAGGAAGGTGCATATATTAGTCTGCTTGGATCCCGAGCTATAGTTGGTGATTTAACAAAGTTTGAAATTGACGATTGCATTGGAAGAGATGGTCGCTCTCTAACATTGGCCATGCAACAGTATGGTCTTGAACCTGCTAATTTAATAAATGCTATAAGACCCAAAGACGACATTAAGGCATATGTCGAATTACATATTGAACAAGGTCCAGTTTTAGAAAATCAATCCATTGATGTCGGAGTGGTTGAGAATATAGTTGGTCTCCAAACATCTGAATTTTCCTTTTGTGGTCAAGCTAATCATGCTGGAACAATTCCCGTTCATCTTCGGCAAGATGCTTTAAGAGCAGCATCAGAAACTATAACCAATTGTTTCAACCAACTTGAAGAAGAGCTCAAAGGAGATATTCGACTGACTTTTGGTAAATTAGAAGTATTTCCAGGAGCGTCAAATGTTGTTCCTTCAACAGTTACTGGGCTACAAGAGATTAGAGCAACAAAATACAATGATTTAAAGCGAATTTACAAACAAACTCTTGAGATTGCTAATGATATAGCACTATCATCTAATGTTACATATAAATCCAAATTGCTTTGGAGAGACAAGCCAGCAAAAATGTCAGATTCGATTAAAGATATAGTGACTTCAGTATGTAAATTCTATGGATATTCCAACATGCTAATGATTTCTGGCGCAGGACATGATGCACAAGTCATGGCAAAATATTGTAAATCAGGTCTGATATTTATTCCTAGTGCTAAAGGTATTAGTCATAGTGCTAAAGAGCATTCATCTGATAGAAACCTTGAAATTGGCACAACGGTTTTATACAAAACACTTTGCAAATTATTGTACAACAAAAATCTATGATTATTATGAATGATTTTTTTCTTAGTTGTTTTAAAATTCTAAAATCCTATGGGAAATTATTTTGTAATTAGATAATTTAAAAAGATCTTGCGGCATAAAGTATATACCGCAAGAAAATTAATTAAGCTTTTCCAACTGGAATTTGTTTTTTTGGATCCCAAAAAGGAAGATCAACTACAACACATTCCATTTTAGCGTAAGGAGAATGAATAAAAAATTTAGTCCCTTTGTCAGCATTTTCAATTGGAACAAAAGCATAAGCTATATTTTTTTTTAATCTTGGTGAAAAACATTTCGATGTCACATAACCAATTTCTTTTCCTTCGGTGTCACGAACTGGCCAATGATCTGGCACAAAATATCCCGGTGTATATTCTGGTGGAACAATCATAGTAATAGGATCTCCTAAAATTTCTATTCCTACCAATTTTCTTTTAAAGCATGAAGTTTTAATTTT
>CAZSHL010000131.1:0-3444 GCA_964606585.1 uncultured Piscirickettsiaceae bacterium | reverse complement strand
TAGAAAATTATCTAAGTTGCAAATGCAATAGAAGAATGTCTTTGCCTATTGAACACTGTATGCTTGATAATTCTCCTAATGCTCTTCAAAATATGCTTGCAGACTTATTACTTTATCAACCCCAAGAAATAAAAGTTTTTTCTATTGACATGAGACTTTCAAATAAGAGAGATATTTCTTATGGGGTCAGGGAGGAGTCAGATTGGGATAGATATTATCCAAAAGCAGGTCATGATCCATATAGCAACTATCTATTTATTGAATATCTTTATAAAAGTAATTTTATAAGTGTTGATTCAAAACTGAAAGAAGTACTTGATTTAGGAATAGTAGAGTATATGAAGAAATTACAAGAAGTTTATTTAGATAAAGCATTATATAAAAAACTATGAATTTTGTTGAATGAGCCAATACTTTAGAGTGACCTCCTTCTCCTCACTTGCTATTGGAACAAATATTTCAACAATAGCAACGTTAATGGTAAACTGTTCCGTTAATTTCTAGATTAAGATTAATAATAATATGTTTGTAGACCCCAATGTAGCAAGAAAAAATAAAATTCAAAATCTGCATCTTCAATCAGTTGGACATTTCCCTGATGGGTCCCCCCCATTCTCTCATATAGAATTCAATATTACAGGCCTTTGTAATCGTTTATGTGAATTCTGCCCTCGTATTGATCCAATAGCGTATCCCAATCTGAATGAGCATTTAACACTTAATCTATGGAAGAAAATTACTGATGATTTAGCAACAGTTGACTATTCAGGCAGGTTGTCGTTTTGTGGTTTTAGTGAGCCCATGCTTCACAAAAAAGTATTTGATCTAGTAAAAATAGCTAGACAAACTTTACCCAACAGCTTGATTGATATAATAACTAACGGTGACCAGCTTACTGTTGAAAAGATAGATTCGCTCTTTGATGCAGGTCTAACAACACTAATAGTTAGTATGTATGATGGCCCAGATCAGATTCCTTATTTTGAATCAATAGTTGATAAATCAAATATTAGTCGTGATAGAGTGATTTTACGTGAGAGATACCTGCCACCAGAAGATGGATATGGAATTGAACTTACAAATCGCTCTGGAACGGTAAACATTGAGGAAGTTAGTATAGGAGCGATAACCGAACCATTAAAGCACCAGTGCTTCTATGTCCATTATAGAATGATGGTGGATTATAATGGCGATGTACTTTTGTGTCCGCATGACTGGGGGAAAAGGCTGATAGCTGCGAATCTTAATGATGATAATATTATTAATGTTTGGAACGACAAAATTTTAAACTCAGTTAGAACAAGATTGGGAAAGGCAGATCGCAATTTTGCGCCATGCGATAAATGTGATGCCCTAGGAACACGTCAAGGTCAAGATCATTTCAAAGCATGGCAAGATTATAGAAAGTAAGTTATATGTTGAGCCCATCGACTAAGATTGGTGTAGGCTTTATAGGGGTTGGAAGTATCGCCCTTGATCACGCTTTAGTGATTCTGCAATTAGGACATTCAATTGTAGCAGCATGCTCAACTAGTGAAGACAGTCCACGATGGAAACAGTTTAAGAAAATTGCTCCAGAAGCACGTTATTTTTCTGATATAGATGCTCTGTTAGAGGATACTGATGTAGAAGCAATTGTAGTTTGTTTACCATGGTTTGTTACAGAGGGAGTTTTGGCAAAGCTGCTTGTTTCATCAAAGCAAATACTTATTGAAAAACCGGCAGCTTTATCAGCCAATACCCTTGAAGATTTGCTTGCCCTACCTGGCATAGATGTATCAAACAAAATTGTAGGATTTAACCGTCGTTACTTCAGTTCTGTTCAAAAATTAAAAGAACGAATTAACAAAGGTGGTATTAAAACGGTTGAAATCTCAATTAGCGAATTAGTTGCCCGATTGGGGAAAAAATTTGGTCCTTCAATAATACCAAATATCCTAGTTTACAATTCATGCCACATTCTTGATACTTCAATTTACTTGTTGGGAGAATTGAAGCTACTTAAGAACTATAGTCATAGTAAAAGTAAGAAATCTCTTTCTTTTCAATCATCGTTCAGTTTTTTAGAAACAGATAGCGGGGTTCCCGTATCATTAATTATTACTGAAGAAAATCCGTTGCCAGTCGGTATCCGTATCCTATTTGATGATGAAACAACTTGGCATTTATCACCAATGGAGCAACTAAATGTGTTTAAAGGATATGTTGTTATTGACCCTGTTGATGGGGATAAAATTAGAAAATATATTCCCCGGAAGATTTTAACAGTAACGGAAGATAATAAATTTAAGGCTGGGTTTCTCGAGCAAATGAAGTTCTTTCTTGAAGGTCCTAAAGGTAATTTAAATGAAAACTTGTCTGAACATTTACGCCTCTTAAAATTTTTAGAGTCTCTCAGTTGTGAACTTTAATTGTGTATGAAATTGTAAGAATATCTTGGGTTGTCTATGATATTTTAAGTAAACCTTGTATAGAAGTGATGAGTTACAAAGTTGGGTAGAATTTAAGGATAGGCTTATTTATAAAAGACTAGGCAACAAATTAAGGAACTAGGTTGAATGTAGAAAATAAATTTTGGAGAAATTATATATGAGTATTGGTATTGAAGATGTGATTTGTATTATCCCTGCTAGGGGCGGCTCAAAAGGTCTTCCTAGAAAAAATACATTATTATTGGATGGTGAACCATTAGTTGCTAGACCAGTACGACAAGCAATTGAATCTGGTGTCATAGGGACCGTTTTGGTGACCACTGACGATAAAGAAATTGCAAGAATTGCAGAATCTTCTGGGGCTACAGTTCCTTTTATTAGGCCTGCTGAGCTTGCTCAAGATTTAACCTCAACTGAAGATACTTTGAAACATGCATTACTTGAGTACGAAAGAGAAATAAAGAAAAAATTTGAGATTGCTGTATTTCTTACTGCTACAGATATTTTTAGAAAGGTTCAATGGATTAAAGATGCAGTTTTGATGTTAAAAGAAAATTCAAAATTAGAGAGTGTGTTTTCAGGGTATATGACACATAAAAATTTTTGGAATCAAAATAATGATGGCTCATGGGAAAGATTAAAACCATGGATGGCAACTTACTCTTCTCGCCAAATTAAAAAACCAATTATTAGAGAGGATACTGGCATTGCATGTGCAAGCCGTGCTTGGTTATGGAGAGAGGGTAGAAGAATTGGAGACATTGTTGATATCATTGTGAATGATGATGATTTTACGAGCATAGATATTCATCAAATGAGAGATTTAATGTTGGCAGAAAAAGCTCTAGAAATAAATAAAAATATGAGCGATTGATATTACAAGATCTTCTTAATTAAATGCATGATATTAGTATTCACCATCTAAAGAAAACGAAAAGTCGTAGAGCTGCCAGTTACAGAAGGCTAATTGAAGGGTACTTAGGAAATAAAATCAATCCAGATTACGAGAAAA
>CAZSHL010000130.1:0-3576 GCA_964606585.1 uncultured Piscirickettsiaceae bacterium | reverse complement strand
ACATTCCAATAGTAATTTTTTGTAATTCATTCCAAGAAGATTGAATATCAACCATTTGGAAAAGAACATAAAAGAAAAATATTGACAGCATGATATTTACTGCCAGAAGAAGTTTACTCGACATAGAAATACTTTCGAAAAAGAATTATTTTTTGCATCAAAAATCCAGAATCAAAATTAATATCTTTTGATTGCAGTATATACCTCAAGTTTAATCTACCTAAACCAATTGTTGACATAAACATTAGCTATGTAAGAAGGTTGAACGTTTGCGTCTATAGCCTGTAACTAGAACATATAAACCAATTATCAGTAATATAATACTCGCAGTAAAACTCACTTTTAGTAAGGTTAAAAATGGCTGAGGGAGAAATTTAAATTCTACACTTCCTTGTCCTAAAGGTAGGCTAATCGCCATGGCCCTCGCATTCGCCTTATGGATAGGAATCTCATCACCATTGTAGAATGCATGCCAGTCTCTATCATAATTATCGTTAAATAATAAGATTGCAGGTCTTTTCAAATCAACCTCTATAGCAATATCACTTGTTGAAAGTGAATCGTAATTTATTGGAATAAATCTCTTGGGTTCTTGTACAAAAGGTTTTTTCCAGGAGGGATTATGATCAATGATAACCATGTTTGTCGAATCGAATGTTTCGGATTTTAATTTCTGAAAAGACTTTTGTATATCACCTACAACATTATATGCAGAAAACAAAGAGAATCTAGCCAAAGCATCTGGTCTTGAGATGATACTTCCGTCTTTTTGTGCATCATACTTTACACCAAGAAGATCAAGCAATCTTGGATTTTTTAATCGTGCTACAATACCCATACGCCTTATCGCAGTAGTTTTTGGTTCAAAGGCAAATATAAAATCAGTGAAGTGTTTATTTAAGTATGAATCTACGCCACCATAGGTTGGAAGATTATATACCATAGGAATATTGGATTGACGATGGCGTAGAAAAGGAACATCATACTGCATCAAAAGATTTGGATTATTAACTCTGTACTGCTTCGAATCCACTACCACATCATCCATCAATGGATACATAGTACTGCTTTTTATAAAAGGCTCAGCGCCTACATAGCCATAGGTTTTTGTGAAGAAAAGAAGCTCACCTGCTGTTAGTATGGCTAGCAGTGGCAATAGCTGAAAATATTTCAGAGTATCTCTGTTCCATCTTGCAAACAATTCAATAACAATGAAACTTAATAGAATGAATTTTGTCGCCCCCATGGCTACAGCTATGGCATTGGCAACAAAATACCGTTGCCAAGGAATATCTATTTCAAGAATTTCATGTATTGGAACTATCAAAAACAATATTGAAATACCAAAACCAATACCTACAAGTTGAAATATATTTGTTGAATTATTGAGCTCTTTATCCATAAGTCTTGCAACAAAGATAATGATTATCGCCCATGTTCCTGATCCAATAGCATATACAAACACATTAATTACCGTCCATTGACGGTAAATATCAAACCATACTATTGTGATACCGACAAGAAATGCAGTAAGAACAAATAGCAAAGAGGAACTGTTAGTAAGCCACCTAAATAGCTTTAGGTTTGCACCCTTAAACCATATTTTATGCATGATATACGCAGAAATTAAGAAAAGCATAAGAATTGCAACCTTAGGTACAAAAAGCCAATAATCAGTTTTAAGAGCTGTAGCATATTCGCCTTGATATAAAACGCGTGTATATAGTGTAATAAGGAAACAAAGTACAATCCCTACAATAGCAACTATTCCAGTTAGAGATTCATTTGACAGTCTAGACTTTTTCCCAACTAAATGTATTAACGCAATATTTAGAAACAAAGCTATTAGAAAAGTAGTTAAAGTACGCCAAAGTATTTCGTGATGATATAAAAGAAGATTAAATACATCACTTAGCGGTTGAAACATCTTAAGTGGGACAGAAGCAATAGTAATAAACAATATAGCCAAATAAAGAACTCGCACCCCAAATGTATTAAGAAGCGCAAGAACTACCAGTGCAATAGGTACAATGCCATAATATAGCATGCTATGGAATTGTGTATGCACTGCACCAAGACCTAAGATTCCCGCAATTGTAATTGCATCCGTCAGGTAAATACCCAAAGCCTCGGGCACAAAGCCTGTTAGAGAAAAATAACCCATATTCGCAAGACTTGGAAGCCATTCTTCTTGGCTAAACATAGCTCCCTCAAAGAGAAGAGCTGAGAGAACAGCTTGTAACCGGGGTAACGCAATACACAAACCAAATATTGCAGACCCGATAATAATTGGTGTAATCCCTGTCCAAGGTCTGCTTAGAATGTTTGGCCAGCTTTTAATGAGAAATACAATTATGATTGGAATTCCGAAAGCCATGATATATCCTACATGCCCAATCAGAAGAATGTATGCAAAGAAAAAACTAAGAAGAACAAAATTAGTTATTTTTCTACGCTGGTCAAAGCTCAGAATAATATACATTGAAGCAACAGATGCAAACATCATGTGAACAGCTATAAATGTTGTTATCGCACACCACATAAAACCACCTAATTGAACAACGATTGTCAGAAAAATTGCTGCCCAAACATCTTTGTGATAGAGACGAAAAATTTTAAATGATATGACACCAACTAATGCATGCTCGAAAAACAAAATCAGTGTTAACACATGAAAGATATATTTTTCAGGAAACAGTAAAAGAATCCAATGAATCGGATGTAACATATGGTGATGAAAGACGTTAGTAAAATCAACTCCTGCAAATAAATAGGGGTTCCACAAACCGAAATTGCCATCATGAAGCGCCCTGTAGCCATATAGAAGATTAGGGTAATGATTGTATAAAGAGTCTGTTGACGCAAGAATAGTATAACCATGCAAAAAGAACGGTGAAAAAACAACAATAGAGAAACCAAAAAAAACAAGATAGAAATGCTTTGATTCAAGAAGAGCACTAAACCTATCAATAAAGTTAGACATAACTAACCTTATTATTTAATAAAAAAGAATAAACTTGATTTGAACACTTTAAGTTATATTCCCCACAACCTAATAAGATTTGGGAATTAAATTGAATACACAACATGTAGTGCATCTTAACAGCATCGATAGAGTATCTATTAAGCTCATAACTGACTAAATTCATTTTTCTTTCTCGTAAATAGTTTTATTTTGAAAAGATCAACAAAATCGCCGACTAAATTTTTACTTATATTTAGAACACTGCCTTCTGCATCCTGCCAACAGACTGGAAATGGTAGTAAGGGTATATCCAACAATTCGGCAATACGAAATATTTGAACATCATACATTCCTCCTGCTACTGTTAATGTATTTTCAATAGAATCTGCAATTTGTCTATCCATAATCTTAAAAGGACATTGAGTATCTTGAATAAACTTTTTCAAAGTAATTGAGTTAGCTAGGAAGAGTTGCACTAAACCCAACATCCTACGAAATTTACGTATACCAGGACCAAAAACTCTTACGCCATATAATAAATATCCTCCAGAATAATTTTTACATTGCTCTGCAACATCATTTATATCAACTGCTTGATCACAATCAATAAT
>CAZSHL010000129.1:0-3583 GCA_964606585.1 uncultured Piscirickettsiaceae bacterium | reverse complement strand
GAATTAATGAGAAACGCCAATCTGGAGAGCCTGGATATACAAAAGCTACTAAAGCAGCATCTTTAAAAGACTTATTTAAGTAAGCAGCCACATAGTTTCTTTGCAATGTTCTGGCTCTCTCAAGGGACGTATCTTTTAAAAGTGTAACGATTAGCACATCAACCTTGTTGTCATCAGAATCACTATAAGAAGCTAACCTTTCCAAAGATTTAATCTGATCTTTGTATTGCTCAGCAATTTGATTACCTTGTTGGAAAGATGAGTTTGAAAAATTGGCTGAGTTTAGAAGATTACTTACAAATTCCGTAAAATCTACCTTATAAAATTGATTTTCAAAAATATTTGCAATTAATTTTCTGGCTTGCGCAAAATCCATGAATTAATCGTCCTTTAGATACATAGATAGAACGACTTCACTTTTTCCAGTTTCTATGATGTTTCTATCGGCATAATGATCTTGCAGAAGTCTCTCTGGAATAGTAATTTGTAAAGCGCCAACAACTTTCATTGGATTGTTAATTTCTTCATCAAGTCCATTAATTGCTTTTAAAGCTTTTGAAAGAGTACTTTTTGGCAATGCACCCTCACCAATTTGTGTCATTGCTCTTTTTAGATACAATTCCTGATCATCAGTAAGTTGTTTTGAATTTCTTCTTGTCACCCTTAGTTTTTTTAATAATTGTGTTGCTGTATTAGCACCGCCTGGCGGTGTAATCTCCTGCTCACCTTCTGCAAGAATCTCTTTAAATGCTATATTATTTTTTTCTAAGAGGTCAAACATATCAGCAGGAATTTTCTCTTTTTTAGTATTTGGACTACTATCAAGTAATTGGGCTGTATCCATAAAGTCGAGTTCCTTTGAGTCTTCACTTTGATCAGCAATAAAGAATTTTTGAATCTTACTGCGTCTAAAGTAAGTGATAAAAGAATTTGGATTTGTTTTGCTCTTTTTAGCCGTCCTTGCTTTTTTAGGTAGTTTTTTAATCTTGTCAAATAATTCTGGATCATTCTCACGAATATCTTTAATAATCTTAAGGTACTTAAGTTCACTATCTAGCTCTTCTTCGTCTTCAATTGAATTCAATTTATCAAACAACGTATGAGAGTCAATCTCTTCACCATCAGTCAATAGACTTGCATCACCACCCAATAATGCTAAAAAGCCTGCAATCTTAGCTTGTGCAGCTTCTTTTAAGGCAAGTTCATTGTTTCCCTCGATACTAGGAAAAAAGTTAAAAGAATAAATATTATCAAACTTTGTGTCGATTCGGTTAATACGACCAATTCGTTGCATTAATCTTGTTGGATTCCAAGGTATATCATAATTAATGACAACGTTAGAGCGGTGCAAGTTAACACCTTCAGCTAGAACTTCAGTTGCAATCAAAATACGATATTCGTCTTCTTTTCTTGGAGCATTAGCATCAAAATTTTTAATCACTTGCTTTTTTTCTGCAGCACTTGCGTCACCGTCATAACGAATGACTTTACCAGGATAAATTTCCTCAAGACTTTCAGTAAGGTATCTTGCTGTCTCTTTGGATTCAGTAAAAATAATTAAATGACTGTCTTTTAAAATTTTATTTTGACGAAGCTCTTCAATAAATTTCTCAAGCTTAGGATCTTCATCAACTCGACTCCAAAGATCTTTAATATCTTTTAGTATCGATTTATCACTATTTAAGTCCTTTATAAAGCTAGAATCAAAGTCTTTACTGTCATACCTTGTTGCCTTGTCATAATCAAGCAGTTTTTCTATAGCTTTTTCATTGTCATTTTCTAAAAAATCAAGAATTTGAGTAGAATAATCTTGACTTGTAATAACACTTCCATTTTCAAATGCATCTATAAAAATTTCATAAGCTCTTATAAATCTATTAATTGATTTTTTAAAGGCAAAGAAACTACTCTCTAATCGCTTAACAAGAAGTATTTTCATAAATACACCAAGATTTTTTTGACCTTGAAGGGCTGATTCATTGAAATCACCACCTTTATAGTAGGTCATCGGCATGTAACGAGCATAAGTAAGGCTTTCAGCTATTAATTGAATCGTTTTATTAAATATTAAATTTTCTTCAGCGCTTAATACGTAATAAAGAGGAGTTGGATGTTCAACTTTTGGAAAATTAAGTCCTTGGTTTTCTAGATCTTTACTGAAATAATTTTCTATATCAGATCTTGTTCTTCTAACCATAAGATATTTAAGAACATTATTTCTAACTGATTTAGCATTCATCTTTGTAGTTGCCAAGTAAGATTTGTAGTCTTTTCTACGGTTTTGCTTTTTAATATTTTCTTCTAGATTATTAAAAAATGATTCTAAATTGGGTAGGTTAGGAATGGTACTATTTCGCGGTTTTTGAAAGAGTTGAATTAGAGATAAAATATCTTTAGGTGAATTGTTATATGGAGTTGCTGAAACCAAGATAACTCTTTTACCGCGGCAAATTTCTGCGAGTTTTTCATAGGTTGCTGTAGTCGCATTTCTCATCCTGTGTGCTTCATCTATGAATACATTTTGAAATTTGTCAGCCTTACCACCGAGTAGATTATCTAATTTTCCAATTGATTGATATTTAGTTGAAGAAACACCAAAATCTATAAAGGCATTTGTCCATGAACCTGGGTTATCCTCATCTAATAAAACAGGTGGCGCAATTACTAAATGTCTTCCGTCTAATTGCTTTGCAAGCATTGCGGCAATAAATGTTTTACCTAGACCCACAACATCGGAGATAAATACCCCGCCATATTCAAGTAATATTTTTTTTGCATTAAGTACGGCTTGCTTTTGATACTCTAGGTCAATATAGCTATCCGGAAGAATAGGCAAAACAATTTCATCAGCTTGGTTTAATTCAGACTTGAAATATTCATAAAGAAATTTAAGATAGAGTTCATATGGAATTATCTTATCCGAGAACCATGTTCTTTCTTGAATGGTTTCAACGTATTTTTCACTGACATCAACCGAATCTTCCCATAACTCATCAAACTTATGTTTTGCAAATTCGTAGTCACTTCTATCTTTTAATTCAACATTAAATTCGAGATTGCCTTCCAGTCCTGAACGGGTAAAGTTACTAGAGCCTGTGATGACACGACCTGTATCTAAATTACCTTGCTTCAAGGTCATTATGTAGAGTTTTGCATGAATGTTTCGCGAAGGATAAGCATGAATGACTAACTTTTTACTTCTAATCCATTCAATGAATTTTTGAACTCCTTCTTCAACACTTTTAGTGTCCTCAGAGCTCGCCATTTCATTTTCAACCTCTGCCGCAATTGCTTCTTTGGTTTGTGCGTGACTAATAGGCTCATCTTGATTTTTCTGGTTGCCTTCATTAATGAGTTCTAAAGTTTCTCTGCTGGTTGAAATTCCAATTAAAATCCTGATTTGACCCGTTTCTTCGAGTGCAGGATATATAGCATGGAAGCCACTTGAATAAAAATAACCTACTAGTACATCAAAGAGCTCTGTGCTTTTAACAAGCTCACTGAATCTATCTGCTAGAGTAGAGCCTGCTTCATTAGTAAAAAAAGAGGAGTCGTTTGGCAATTTGATTTCCTTTTCTCAAGA
>CAZSHL010000128.1:0-3657 GCA_964606585.1 uncultured Piscirickettsiaceae bacterium | reverse complement strand
TCCGTTTTATTGAGTTCATTTTCTATAAGGTTGGGTTATTGGTATTGGCCTAATGAGGAAATATTCTGGATTATTTTTGGAGCTCCAGTTCTAGCTATCCCTGTTTTTATTAGTTTTAGGTTGTATAGTTCAGTAGTCCGTTATATAGGAAACAGAACTTTATGGTCAATTGTCCAGGCTGTGACATTGTATGCTGTGGTTTGGGGTTTGTTGAATTATATGGCTGCCATTGGAGGGATTCCAGGTATATCGGGCATCCCAAGGTCAGTTATATTGATTAACTGGATGTTAACCATCATAGTTATTGGTGGAGTAAGAATACTGGCACGCTGGATATTTACTGGTAGAAGCATTTTCAATCATAAAGAAAAAACTAATGTTATTATCTATGGAGCAGGGTCCGCTGGCAGGCAACTTTCGCACGCTTTACAATTATCTAAAGAATATAAACACGTTGCCTATGTTGACGATAGTATAGCTAGGGATAAGACATATATAAATAACATTCCAGTATTTCCCTACGAAAATATTCAAAAACTTATTAAGAAAAACAATGTTAGTGAAGTATTGTTAGCCTTACCTTCAGTTTCTCGCAAAAAGCGTAATAAAATCATTGAAAAATTAAGCCCGCTACCTGTCCATGTGAGAAGTTTACCAAGTGTATCGGAGTTAGCAGAAGGGAAGGTTAGAGTTAATGATTTATTGGAAATCGATATAAGAGATTTATTAGGTAGAGATCCGGTTAGTCCAAATAACAAACTCCTCAAAACAAATATTTATAAAAAAGTAGTATTGGTGACTGGTGCTGGCGGTTCTATAGGCTCAGAACTTTGTAGGCAGGTAGTATCACTAAAGCCCGAAAAATTAATCCTTTATGATAATAGTGAATCTTCTCTTTATCAAATTGAGCAAGAGCTAATAGATATTGGTATACCTAATGTAGAAATTTTTCCAGTCATAGGTTCTATTTCAGACTTAGATAGAATGAAAATAATTTTTAGTGGAGTGCAAACAATATACCATGCTGCAGCCTATAAACATGTCCCACTAGTTGAATTAAATCAAACACAAGGAGTTCTCAATAATGCGATTGGCACAATGATAGCTGCAAAAGCTGCAATTTCTTCAAATGTTGAGACTTTTGTTTTAATTTCAACTGACAAAGCAGTGAGACCGACCAGCGTTATGGGGGCGAGTAAGCGTGTCGCTGAATTAGTTTTACAAGCTCTTGATAAAGAACAAAATAACACCTGCTTTACTATGGTGCGTTTTGGTAATGTTCTTGCCTCAAGTGGTTCGGTAATACCTCTGTTTAAACAGCAGATTAAAGCTGGTGGGCCTGTAACAGTAACCCATACCAATGTAGTGCGTTATTTTATGACTATACCGGAATCAGTAGAATTAGTTATTCAGGCAGGCGCGATGGCTAATGGTGGAGAGGTATTTGTGTTGGATATGGGAGAACCTATTCGAATTTACGATTTGGCAGTGAAAATGATTAAATTAAGTGGTTTGCAGGTACTTGACGAAAATAATCCCGATGGTGATATAGAAATTCAATATACTGGATTAAGGCCGGGTGAAAAGCTCTATGAAGAACTTTTGGTTGGCGGTAAATATACTCTTACTGAGAATAAGTTGATTATGCGTGCCGAAGAAGAAATGATAAGTTGGGATAAATTAGAGCCAGTCTTAGCTGAAATCGAGGATGCTTCAATGAATTGCGAGACGAAAGAACTTTATAAGTTGCTTAGCCAACTTGTACCACAATTTGATCCAAAATCTAATGTGTTTGATAGTGAGAAAGTTATAAAGCAGACATAAAATAATAGTTTGTTAACTTTATTTGTTGTTAATTCTAAGTTTATTAGCAAAATGATTGGTAGCATCTAAATACCCTTGAACACTGCCACAATCAAAACGCCTCCCTTTGAATTTGTATGCGATAACTTTGCCTTGTTTTGCTTGAATTCTTAGAGCATTGGTGATTTGTATTTCCCCATTCTTATCAGGTTTGATGTCTTTAAGAATATTGAAAATATCAGGAGTTAGTATATACCGTCCAATGATTGCCATATTGCTTGGAGCGTTCTTTTCTGAAGGTTTTTCTAACATATCTGACACTTGATACGTATTATTTGAATTATCATCTAGATTGCCAGCAATAATCCCATATTTTTTGGTTTGATGCATCGACACTTCTTGGATAGCTACGATTGAACAGTGATATTGGTTATATATTTCAATCATTTGTGAAATCACTCCGTTTTCGTCGCAATCACACAGATCATCTGCCAGAACTACAGCAAAAGGTTCATTTCCAATAAGGGATTCACCTGTAAGGATAGCATGGCCTAATCCGAGCATTTGCTTCTGACGAACATAGGTAAAGGTAGATTTATTAATTACCTCCTTGATTTCTTTTAGATAGAACTCTTTTGAAGTGCCGCTTAATTGAGATTCAAGCTCAAATGCATTATCAAAGTGATCCTCAATCGCTCTCTTGCCCCTACCTGTAACAATTGCCATGTTAGTTATACCGGCAGATAGAACTTCTTCAACACCGTATTGCAATAAAGGTTTAGTAAGTATTGGGAGCATTTCTTTGGGCACTGCTTTGGTGGCAGGTAAAAAACGGGTTCCATAACCAGCCGCAGGGAAAAGACATTTTTTAATCATTTTTTACTACCTTTTGTATTAAATTTTTTGATAGTGATGTTATACCAGACGAAGCATTATGCTGTTATGGGCATTGATATTAATTGCATAACACAATATCAACTAAATAATAAAGATACCAAAGACGCCTAATATAACAGCTTATTACAACGGTTTAAACAAGAATTTCTTAAAGACTACTTGATTATGGTTAAATTCTAATTATGATTCCATATGGAAAGCAAGATATAAATCAAGCTGATATAGATGCAATAGTTGAAGTTTTGCATTCTGATTTTCTTACACAAGGTGCACAAGTACCTTTATTTGAAAAAACAGTGTCAAATTACTGTAACTCAAATTACAGTATTGCGGTAAATAGTGCTACTTCAGCCTTACATAACGCTTGTTTAGCCTTAGATCTCGGTAAGGATGACTGGTTGTGGACCAGTCCAAATTCCTTCGTTGCGTCTGCAAATTGTGGCCTTTATTGTGGTGCGAGAATAGATTTTGTTGACATCAATCCACAAACATATAACTTATCCGTATCAGAATTAGAAAAAAAATTAGTCAAAGCTAAACGAGAAAAAAAACTGCCAAAAGTTTTAATACCTGTACATTTTGCTGGTCAATCTTGTGATATGAAAAGAATCCATTCTCTAAGTGAAGAATATGGGTTTAAGATTATCGAAGACGCTTCACATGCGATTGGTGGTCAATATCTGGATAAATCTATTGGATCTTGTCAGTATTCTGACATTACTATTTTTAGTTTTCATCCAGTCAAGATTATCACAACAGCAGAAGGTGGATTAGCAACCACTAATTCAGAAGAGTTAGCTGAAAGAATGCGACTGCTGCGCAGTCACGGTGTGACTCGCAATCAAAAGTTAATGACAAAAGATATGGAAGGCGCTTGGTATTATCAACAGATTGATTTGGGATTTAACTATCGAATGACTGAATTGCAGGCTGCATTAGGTGTTAGTCAAATGAAAA
>CAZSHL010000127.1:0-3664 GCA_964606585.1 uncultured Piscirickettsiaceae bacterium | reverse complement strand
GTGGGCCTACTTGGACTTGAACCAAGGACCAATCGATTATGAGTCGACTGCTCTGACCAACTGAGCTATAGGCCCGGAGTAGGAATTATTCTAAAAAGCTTTGTAATTTATGGGCCCTTGAAGGGTGCCTTAACTTGCGTAAAGCTTTTGCTTCAATTTGACGAATCCTTTCACGAGTGACATCAAATTGACGACCAACCTCTTCTAAAGTATGGTCTGTACTCATATCAATTCCAAATCGCATTTTCAATACTTTTGCCTCTCTAGGAGAGAGATTAGCTAGAAGATCACTAGTTGTTTCTTTTAAGCTCTCTCGTGTCGTTACTTCCACTGGAGAAGAGAGCTTCTCATCTTCTATAAAGTCGCCAATGGTAGAATCTTCATCATCCCCTACTGGATTTTCCATAGATAGCGGCTCTTTAGCAATTTTAAGAATTTTATTTATTTTATATTCTGGTAACTCCATTTCGATTGCTAGCTCTTCTGGTTTTGCTTCGCGGCCAAATTTTTGCAGTAGTTGTCTGCGTACTCGATTGAGCTTATTAATAGTTTCAATCATATGAACAGGAATTCTAATTGTTCGAGCTTGATCGGCAATTGAACGTGTGATTGCTTGACGAATCCACCATGTTGCATAAGTTGAAAACTTGTAACCACGACGATACTCAAATTTATCAACCGCCTTCATTAAACCAACATTGCCTTCCTGAATAAGATCAAGGAATTGCAACCCACGGTTGGCATATTTTTTAGCGATTGAAATAACGAGTCTAAGGTTAGCTTCAATCATTTGTCTTTTTGCTGTTTTTGCTTTACGGTCACCTTTCTTGTATTTTTTGTTAATTTCTTTTAATTCCAAGATTGAGATTTGCATCTCTTCTTCTTGTTCTAGAAGTCCTTTTTGTGCGTAATATATTTCACTTTCTAAGTTTGTTATGGTTGTTTTGATAGATTTGTTAAGTTTAAGAGATTTAAGCCAATTAAAGTTAGTTTCATTTCCTGAAAACGTATTGTAAAAGACATCTTTTGGCATCCCCGACTCAAGACATGCATTACGTATTACTTTCTCTTTTTTCTTAACTTCACTAATTCGCTCATTTACAAGCTCAATCATAGTGCTTACTAGTTTTGGGGCAAGTCTTAAATCAGAAATACAATTTGAGAACTTTTGTCTAGCCTTGATGGTTTTATCATCATTATAGCCATACTTTTTATTAGCTCTTAAGTAGCTTTTATGTGCTTTTTTGACTTTTTCAAAACGCTCGTATACCTCGCCTTCGTCAGGGCCTGTGTAATCAAGTTCATCAAATTCTTCTTCATCTTCATCATCCAAATCATGCAAATTTAATTTTTCTTCGATGAGTGATCGTTTTTCTTCAAAATCTTCTGCATCACCCTGATAGCCAATAACGACATCAGTCATTTTGCATTTACCTTCTTCGAGTCTAGTATAGGCTTTAAAGAAACAATCAGAAATTTCTGGATAAAGCGATATTGCTTGCATAATTTCAAACACACCAGCTTCAATTTCTTTTGCAATACGAATTTCATCATGTTGTTCAAGAAGTTCTACAACTCCCATTTCGCGCATATACATACGTACAGGATCAGTTGTTCTACCGAATTCAGAGTCTAGCGCAGCAAGAGCTGCAATTGCAACTTCAGCGGAGGTTGATTGTGCCTTACCGCCTGACTCCATAACTAATGTGTCAGCATCTGGAGTTTCATCAGAAACTGTAATGTCGAGTTCCTCCAAAATTGTAACAATAGGTTCAATTTGTTCAGCTGTCAATAAATCTTGTGGCAAGATATCGTTAATTTCAGAATAGGTAAGATAGCCACGCTCTTTACCAATTGCGATTAAGCTTTCAAGAGCATTTCTTTGGTCTTTTTTGGTAGATTTCATAACTGGACCTTTTTTTTCAAAACAGGAGGAGAATTATACATAAATCAATCGTCTATTTTTATTTTAAATCAGTACCTTAGTAGAGTTTTAGGGCTACTTTGAGTCAAGAAAAATAGTACTTACTGATTGTTCATTACTTATTCTTCTTATGACATCAGCTAAAGTAGATGCGATTGATAATTGCCTAATTTTGGAGCATGACAAGGCTTCATAACTCAAAGGTATTGTATTTGTAATGACAACTTCATTGAGAGAGGAATTTGCAATATTATTAACAGCTGACCCAGATAGTACTGCATGGGTGGCGTATGCAACAACCTTGCTAGCTCCCTTTTCATGAAGTATTTCTGCCGCTTGACATAGTGTTCCAGCAGTATCTACCATATCATCTATCATAATACAGGTGCGATCAGAAACATCTCCAATTACATTCATTACCTTTACTAAATTAGGTTCTGGACGTCTCTTATCGATAATAGCAAGGTCTGCATCATTAATTCTTTTTGCTGCCGCTCTTGCTCTAGCTACGCCCCCTACATCAGGTGATACAACAACTACATCTTTATATTTTTGATCTAGAATATCCTGAACCAAGACAGGTTGTGCATAGATATTATCAATAGGAATATTAAAAAATCCTTGTATTTGATCAGCATGTAAGTCCATTGTTAAAATACGATTAACACCAGATGTTTCAATCATCTGAGCAACAAGTTTAGCTGTAATTGGCACCCTTGTTAATCGAGATCTTCTGTCTTGCCTTGAGTAACCTAGATATGGAACTACTGCAGTAATTCGACCAGCTGATGAGCGTTTAAGTGCATCCACCATAACTAATAGTTCCATTAAAGTTTCAGCTGGAGATGGACTGCAGGTTGGTTGAATGACAAAGACGTCACATCCTCTTACATTGTCGAGTATTTCAACTTGTGACTCTCCATCACTAAACTTACCAACAAAAGCTTTACTCTGGGTAATTTTCAGGTTGTCAATAATCTCAGAAGATAGCTTTGGATTAGCGTTTCCACTAAAAATCTTTATTTTATCTAGTGACATTAAATGAGTCTCAGTTATTTAGATGCCAATTATACAAAGAAAAAAAGCACAACAATAAGAATGTTTGATTGCAACTTAAAAGTATTGATTCAAATAAATCATATATTATTCATATAATTTAAAGATATTTTTACTCAATTCTTTTCATCTAGGAGCTTTTTGATGTGAGATTCAAGATTATGTGGTGCAATTTTTGAGCTGAATCTTTTATAGGGTTTTCCATCAGATCCAACAAGGAATTTAGTAAAGTTCCATTTGATGCTATCAGTTAATACTCCTTTTAATTTTTTCTTGAGGTATTTATATAAAGGATCTGCATCCTTACCATTTACTTTAATTTTTTGTGACATTGGAAAAGTGACGTCATAATTTTCACTGCAAAAAGAATGTATCTCTTGTGAATTACCTGGTTCTTGCTTGCCAAATTGATCGCACGGAAAACCAAGTACAACAAAACTTTTATCTTGGTACTTTCTATAAAGCTCTTCTAATCCTTTGTATTGATACGTATAGCCACATTTGCTTGCTGTGTTTACTATTAGAATAACCTTATTCTTGAACTGCTTGATTGATACTTTTTGTCCATCAAGTAGTACTAATTTAAATCTATATATTTCACTTTGCATTTGATTTCATTAGTTGAAAAGAATGGCTGGGATGGCAGGATTTGAACCTGCGCATGACGGGATCAAAACCCGTTGC
>CAZSHL010000126.1:0-3694 GCA_964606585.1 uncultured Piscirickettsiaceae bacterium | reverse complement strand
GGGGTCAAGTGGTCAGAGGTTCAAATCCTCTCGTCCCGACCATCACTGTTTCCTCAATAGCCCATTTTCTATAACAGCCATATAAAGAAGATTGTAAAGAGCAATAAAAAGAGTTATGAAAAAGTTTTGTTACCTTTTTAATATGTTGTTTCTGTGAAATTCTAGATATTCTTCACGTCCTTCAGTTGGTAAATGTTTATAGATTTTATTGTCAGAAATACCAATCATAGAATATGTCATATTTGAGATAAATGGAGAAAGCATGCTTCTCTTGTCATCTGTAAAAGACAAAAAACCTCTATCAAATAATCTATCAATTGTTGGGGAAAACATAAATCCATTATATGGATCTAATTTCTCATAATCAGTCGTTTCTTTGTGAGACCAAGGTTTAATGTGGCTAGCTGTTAAAATTCTTTCATCACTAATCAAGGTTATTGGACAAACAGGGCATAACTTAAGAACTTCTTTTCGATAGGCTCCTTGACCTTTTCTTGCCTTTCTTATTTCTTCACTAGATAATTCATCTTGCTGTTGAATTTCTTGTTCTAGATGAGGGTGTTGCTCTTCTCCAAAATAATCTGCAAAAAGTCTAAAATAATAAGAATATCTTTCAAATTTATCTTTTAACTTTACAATGGCGACATATGTAATATTTGGAAGAGATATCTCTCTGATTAGGTTATAAGCCTTATCATTTGAATTAACATATACTCTAGGTCCTTCAATTTGAATTTGATCAGTGACAGTAAAATTGATTATTTCTTCCTGTGATTCAATTATTGACATTCTTTCATGCCACAAAATTGGTAATTCAGCTTTTGTACGATAAGGTTGCTGGGGATTTAGATACTCAACTTTAGTATCTTCAAGATATTTGATTAAATCTTTCTTCAGTATAAAGCATGATAAATTGAAGCCTCTTCGCCCAAAAAGAGCTTCTGTTAGTTCGTTATTTTGGCCTACATAAAACTTTTTTTCACCATGTCCAGTGCCAATTTTATTTTTAGCAACAACAAAGTCGTCAGGAACAGTAACCCTTTCTTTGGTTCCAATGACTTTGAAATCTTCATTATTAATTGTTAAAAAAATAATTACTCTCCAAATTTGGATATATCCATCTGTTTTAGTATAGCAATCAATACATCGACAACTATGCTATTTCCTGCTTGTCTATAGGTTTGAGTGTCGCTAATAACCTGTCTAAAATCATCTCTAAAACCCATCAACCTGAGACATTCCCTCGGCGTCAGTTTTCTTATCCTTCCTTTGTTATGGGTAACGTAGTTGTCGACTCCAGAGCGATGCATTTTATGCATAGTCTGCAATAATGGACGAGCCACTTTAAGATCTGTTTTGACTCTTGTCTTAAAGTTTTTTGTACCTTCAGACAATACATAGTCTTTAACCTTATCTGATAAGTAGTACTTTTCTTCTACCTCGTTAACATCAAAGATGAACTCGTCATACTCTTGTCGTTCTTTCTCTTCAAAAACAAAGTCTCCATGCCAGTTAAATTGCTGATTAGCTTTTTGACATAAAGCGATATCTCCATTTATCTGGGTATATCTTTTCTTGCGATTTTTTGAGCTGGTTACGAATTTAACCCCTTTTTCTTTTAGATAGTATTTACTACCTATGTAGTCCTCTAGAAAATCCTGCATTGTATGTTGAAGCTTAACTGGAAGTGGAAATTCAAAATCAAATTTAGTATCCTTAAAGCCAACAACAAATAGTCTTTCACGATGTTGTGGAACACCATAATCTTTGGAATTGAGAACTTTATAAGAGTAGCTATAACCCAATTCGTCAAATGTAGATTTAATTACAGAAAATGTATTTCCTTTATCATGGCTAATTAAGCCCTTAACATTTTCGAAGATAAATACCTTGGGTTTGCTCTCTTTGATTACTCTTGCGAAATCATAAAATAAAGTGCCTCTAGTATCTTCAAGTCCTTTGCGTTTTCCAACCATTGAAAAGGATTGGCATGGACTTCCGCCAACAAGAAGGTCTATTTTATTTAAGTATTTTTTTCCATTTATATCTCCAACATCGTCATACCAGTGATTCTCATTGATATTGTAATTAGCTTCATATGCTTGTTTAACAAATGGATCTATGTCAGAGGCAAAGATAATTTTAGTTGCAAGATTTAAGCGACGAAATGCATATTCGATTGCTCCAATCCCTGAAAACATGGTGGCAACTTTAATAGTTTTATTTGGATACTTCAGGTTGAAATTTTGCCAGTTACTTTCAAGATTCATTTGTAGGGTTTTTTGAAACTCTGGATAACAAAATTATATCATTTTCTTCATTGGATAAAGGGTGATTAAACACTGTCTTGAGCATCTATATAAACAATAGTTACTACTAAGAGTATTTTCAAAAATAGTTTCATATTAATCTCAAAACCATCCAGTAGAATTAAGCCAAACCAGTTTTTCTTGAGGCAGTATGACCATAATGATGCCTATTTCAGTTTCAGTAATAGTGGGATGGCAACTATCATTTTCCAGATTCAGTCAGCATATCAACATCTAGTAAGAATAAGGACTATCTAGATTATATTAATTTATATAAATGTTGCAATAAACTTCACCAAAACAACGTCAACTCTTCATCCAAGGTTTATATTCAATTCCTAAAATAGGTATTAATCAACTTCTCCTAAAATTGATTATGACGCTAAAAACCTTTCTCCTTTCCTGCTTCCTTCATATCCTGATATTTATAGGACTGGCTATACCCGAGATAGCTAGAGCGGATTTGGACAAATCCATCGCTTATGCGGAAGCAGGTGAGAAAGATAAAGAAGAATAGGATTGGTACAGGTACGGAATGTCAATATACAAAAGACCTAAGCCCCAACCAACTGTTTGCGAACCTAACAAGGGTGGTTATGAATATATTGAAAGTAACTGGAAATACAAATATGGAAAATATTAAATCATACATAAAAGTATCTTTTAAGTTTTTAGGTAGAACACAAGAGTTTACATCTCTTGGGCGATACTCTTCCACCCACAAAAATGTTTCCATTTCTACTGTCCTGTTGCGAGTGATGGCTCATATTTTGATTCGGGTTCTAGAGCAATGAAATATTCAATGTCTACAGTTGTATTTTTAAAATAACTGATCGACTTTGAAGAAACATTAACTCCATATGTCCCAGGCAAAAGTTTAAGATTTTCAACCTTAAACCAGAATTTATAAGGAACATCCAAACCATCTTCATTAACTACCTCAACACTTTCAGCATAATCATTTGCCGTTGTGTTTTTCTTGTCAGTGACTTTCAAAATAGCAAGACCCTTAGACATTGCTTCAAGAGCCATATCTGGAGCACCAATAACAGCTGCAGCCTTTTGGATATCTGTTAACATGGTATTTGCAAAAGTAAAAGAAACTACACTCTCAGGCATAATAACTTCCTTTTGTGGAGTAGTTACCACTGAAGGATCAGAATACCAATACTTCAATGCTTTTCCAGCTTTAGTACCTTCCTCCGTTATGACAACAAAATCATCTTTGAAGTCCAAATCGGGTTTTTCAAAAAGTGATAATGCTGCAAGAAATTCGTTTAGATCATAGATCGCAAATTCCCTATCAAAAGTTTCCTCTACTGTTGCTTTAGCAACAATATTTTTCATCGCTGACATTGTAGAAATTTTGTTGCCAGGCTTAATCA
>CAZSHL010000125.1:0-3700 GCA_964606585.1 uncultured Piscirickettsiaceae bacterium | reverse complement strand
CATGCCAACCATGATAACCACAGAAGAGTACTTTATCCTTCTTGGTAAAAGTTCTGGCTATTCTAATTGCTATCGAACAAGCTTCTCCACCAGTTCTAGAATACCTAACCATATCAGCCCAAGGATGAAAACTAACCAACCTCTCGGCTAATTCAATCTCTTCATAGGAATTAAGTGTCGACATTGAGCCTCTATCTATTGCACTCTTGACCCTTTCATTGACATCTTTGTCTGCATAACCTAAAACACACGAGCCAACTCCCATGGTAGCAAAGTCATTAAATTCATTATTATCAAGATCCCATATTTTGTAACCGCTGGCTTTGGAATAATATGATGGCCACAGATTAGGTAAATACATTTCTGAGCGCTTTGATAGCAGCTGATTACCACCAGGAATAATAATTTTAGCCTTTTTCCATAACCGTTGCCCGGTGCCATCTTTTAAATCCATGTCGATTTACCTCTTTTCTTTAAAATTGAAGTTAGAGCTTCCATATCTCACTAATATCATCACGCTCGATTAAATGATTTGCCTTAGGATTACCAATATAGGTTTGGTTGTCAGGTATAGTCATATCTATAAGTAACGAATCACTTGCTATAGAGCAATTATCCCCGACCACCGACTTTCCAAGAATAGAAGCTCCTGGATGCAAAGTTAGATATTTACCTAAATCAGGCTGACAATCGTTATTGGAACCAATACCGCACCGCTGATAGACAACCAGAAAATCTTTATATGAAGCCCTTCCCAACACCGTACCTAGAGGGTGTACAAAAACAAATACATCTGGTAACTCTACTTCGTAAAAAGCGTCAATTCCATGAAGAGTTTTATTAAGGAGATAACTCTTTGCTGCAATATCAACATTATTAAAGTGTTTATAAGCTGTATAGGACATTAAATAGAGATACATACTATATTGATCGCCATTTAAATGATTAAAAATTGTATTTTTTCCGTCAAAGAAATATTTAATATTCACTTTAGAGAAACAATACTCTAGCCTCTGTAACGAAATTCGTTGAATCTCAAAAATTTCCTGTGAATTAACAGGATCTTTAGATGGGAAAATCAGATTCATCTGTCTAGATAAATATTCTGCTAACTCGTTTTCATCGATACTTATTAATAATTTCATATTCACCGACCAAAAAGATAATTGAATTTTCTAAAGATAAAAACCATGCACTAAGATAACGTTCAAATACTTCTTAAGTTTGGTAGCTTTTTACACAATTCAGTTCGAAGCTCAAAAAAACCAGAGCCAATGAAGTTAAACAAATTACCAGTTGCAACTCCTGAAATATGCTCCAGAGACAATGCATCGAAAAAATGAACTGGTTTTCCCGCTCCACCGCAAGCAATTATAGGTATACTTATATCCGGTAGTTGGTTGAGCATTTTATAATCCAATCCAGAACCAGTTCCATCTTTATCAATACTTGTAATAAGTACTTCACCTGCACCAAGTCGCTCACACAATTTTAGGTTTTCTGAGAGTAATCCAAACTTATTTTCTCCATAATCTGTAAAAACGCTGAAACCATCTGACGTCATTCTGACATCTAAAGAAGCAACAACTGCTTGAGAACCATGTTTCTCAACGACTTCGGATATTAGTTCAGGGGAGTTTCTAATAGCCCAATTTAAACTAACTTTATCTGCTCCGATTTGAAAATATCTGGCAACGTCATCAATATTTCTGATCCCTCCTCCTAGAGTGAGTGGAACGAATATCCTCTCCATTAAGTTTGATATATCTTTTTCAAGTTGGTTAGTAGAGGAACTTGACTCTCTATTTCTTGAAACATCAAGAATAATTAATTCATCAATAAAGTCACCTATCGATAAAAACCGAAACTTTTCCAAAAGCCATTCAGTATTACCCACTTTTTGAAGGCTGAAATTTCGGCTGAGACAAAAGCTTCCATCTTGATAAAATAAAATAAAAATAATACGCTTTTTTAACATTCGTAAGCTTGACGAAGCAAATTAAGCCCCTTAACTCCTGATTTTTCCGGATGAAACTGTGTTCCAAATATATTTTCTGCACGAAAAGCAGCTACTGTACTTGCACCTTCATAATGACAAATTGCTACTTGAACTGAATCGCACCAAGCATCAACCGCATAAGAATGAGAATGCACAAAGTAAAAATCATTACCCACCATGGGATTCAAAAATTGATGGTCATCCGAAGATTGAACTGTATTGAACCCAACATGAGGGATTTTCCCAGAACAATTTATATTCTTCAGATGTTTAACTTTTGCCTCTATAAGACCTAATCCTTGCTCTGTACCCTCTTCACTCGAACTACTTAACAACTGCATTCCCAAACAAATTCCAAATAGTTTTGTACTCTTTAAATCAAGATTTTTCAATCCATCAAACATACCAGTAGAACGAAGAGCTCTCACTCCAGAGTCAAAAGATCCCACACCAGGAAGGATTAGCATTTGATAAGAAGATAAGCTTTCAGGCTCGTGAACCACTTCATGTTTAATATTAAGATATTTGACAGCATTCAACACTGAACCAATATTATTAATATTATAATCAATAATTCCGATCATTAAATAATCTCAAACTTTGGAATAAAGCTATTTCCATCATGTTCAAAAAGATCAAGATTTGCCCACTTTAGAACAACATCGTCAAACTCTTGTCGCGACATCTCAAAATATCTTAGGTATTCATTAACATAAGTTTCCGGCAGTTCATTATCATATAGCGAAACAAGCTGAATAGCCTGATCTCTTGTCATAGCACCACGACGGATATCGATACCTGAATCTTGATTGGCTCTACCGAAACCAAATTTTAAATACATTAAATATGTATGAAGGTCATAGAGAATATTATCATTTTGAGAAAAATTAGTATAAGTACCAGTATTCTTCTGCTCTCTCTCTTTCAGACCACAGTGTTCCTTAGCAACCAGATAATTACGGTACGAGTCCCAATTTTCATAATAGGACCAATGAGCTAGTTCAATTTTTGTATCTGGTTCCGGAAATATCCAAAAATATGAATCACCATCCTCAAGATCTCGAAATGTATTATCAACCTCATTTTCAAGATAGACAGTTTTCGCAAAATCATGGGTGAACGTACCTATATATTTAGATTCGTTAGATCCTCCATACTCTATTTCACCATCCTCCCCATAAATAATTAGAGTTATATCAAACGCCTTGGCAACTCTCATAGTTGCGCTGATAATAGCCGTAGTCCAACCATATAGTGGCCTACCTTGCTCAACAAAACCGCGTTTATTCATTGTACGGAGAGCCTCATAAGGCAAGTTAATTTCTATAAGTGTATAGCCTGACTTTTTAAAATTTTCTAAATTTTCGTAACCTATAACTGATCTTGTAGGAGGATGCACAGTGAGACATAAAGGATTAAGACCATATTTGTGTTTGCAATTATAAGCTACATAAGATCCGTCTTTTCCACCACTAACCGGAACTATTAAATCAAAGGGTCCTTCTCTTTTGTGTTTTTTAAACAGCTCTTTTAATTCTTCTTCACGCACAGACCAATCAATGGATTCTTTTTCATCTGACCAGACACATGCATTGCATTTGCCCTCTGAATCAAACTCAATTCTATTGCGAGTAGACATGTTTAAACATGTTTTGCACCAAAAAACGTTATTTTTACTCATAAACCGATCCTCCTAAATAT
>CAZSHL010000124.1:0-3796 GCA_964606585.1 uncultured Piscirickettsiaceae bacterium | reverse complement strand
CAAGATATGGCTCTGGATCAGTATAAAACTGCCAAGCAAATTTTTCGGTATTCATGGGGTAAGATAAGGCTGTTGGCATTTGTATAAATATATTCTTATCACTACCACCTGTTTCCAGGAGCAAAACTTCATTTTCTCCTGATTGTGTCAACCGATTAGCTAAAACACAACCTGCTGAACCGGCACCAACAATAATATAGTCAAACTTGTTAGTCATTTCAATAATTCCAATTAATATGGACTTTCTAAATCATCTAAACGAACAAAAATGCTCTTAATTTGCGTATAGCTTTTTAATGTTTCGGGTCCATTTTCACGCCCTATACCTGATTCTTTGTATCCGCCAACTGGCATCTCTGCAGGCGAATCTCCCCAACTGTTAATCCAACAAATACCAGCCTGTAGCTGATTAATAACGCGATGAGCACGTCCAATATCTTTTGTAAAAACTCCTGCCGCTAAACCAAACCTGGTTTTATTAGCTCTATCAATAACTTCAGTTTCATTTTCAAAACGTAAGACAGACATTACTGGCCCAAAAATCTCATCAGTAACATTTGGTGAATCATCTTTACAATCGGCAAAGATGGTTGGTTCTACAAAGTATCCATTCCTAGTGTCACTTGAATTATGACGATTGCCTCCACACACAAGACGCGCGCCAGACGATTTTGCTTTTTCGATGTAATTCATCACCTTATCAAGGTGCTCAACACTAATCAACGCGCCTATTTGGGTTTCTAAATCCAACGGGTCTCCAAGTTTTATCTTTTTACTTTGTTCGCAAACTTTTTCAATAAATTCATCATAGATACCCGACTGTACAAAAACTCTAGTGCCATTTGTACAAATCTCTCCCTGTGTATAAAAGTTAGCTAGCAAGGATCCAGAGATCGCATTACTCATTTCAGCATCATCAAAAATAATTAATGGTGACTTACCTCCGAGCTCTAAGGTAACCTCTTTGAGAGATCCTGCTGCATCTGCCATAACCTTCTTACCGGTTTCACATTCGCCAGTAAATGAAATCTTTTCTATTCTTGGATGTCTCGACAAGTATTGACCAACACGATAGTCGCCTTGAACAACATTAAATACACCAGGAGGAACTCCTGCTTCAGTATAAATTTCAGCAAGCTTTAGCACACTTAATGGGGTCTCTTCAGAGGGTTTGAATATCATCGAATTTCCAGCAGCCAAACATGGTGCTGATTTCCAACAAGCTATCTGAATTGGATAATTCCAAGCCCCTATTCCGGCACAGACACCTAAAGGCTCTCTTTTTGATAGAAAAAATGTATTAGAATCTAAATCCTGTTGAGTCCCTTGAAGTGCAGGAATCAGGCCAGCATAGTACTCAATTACATCTGCCCCCGTATGAATATCGACACAGTTAGCCTCTTGCAAAGGCTTTCCTGTATCCATCACCTCCAAAATGGCAAGCTCATCATTACGCTGACGTAGTATAGATACCGCCCTTAGTAAAATTCGACTACGCTCTATAGCGGTCATTGCAGACCAAACGGCAAAACCTTTTTTAGCTGACGCTAATGCATCTTCAACATCCTTAAGGCTAGCCTGACCTATTTGTTCAATTATCTCTCCCGTAGCAGGATTAATTGTCTCAAAAGATTCGCCAGAGTTCGTCTCAACATAGGTGCCATGGATATATAATGACTTTTTCATTTTGATTAACTTAGCAATTATTTTTTATTTGTACGAAAATTGAATTATATAGCAGGATTATAATAACTATCATGAAAGAAAATCTCAAACAGGAACGCGTTGACCTTGCCGCAGCATTTAGATGGGCCGCACGATTAAATATGCATGAAGCTGTTGCTAACCATTTCAGCTTAGCAGTATCCAAGGATGGTTCAAAATTTTTGCTAAATCCAGTTGGTATGCATTTTTCAGAAATATGTGCAAGCGACCTTATTTTACTGGATTCAAATAATTCCGATACAATGTCACAACCGAATGCGCCAGACCCAACTGCTTGGGCAATCCATGGAGCGATGCACAGAAACAACCCACATGCTCGATGTATACTCCATGTTCATCCAAAATATGCAACCATTCTTTCTTCCCTTGAAGATAAAGTTATGAAACCAATTGACCAAAACACAATGCGTTTTTATGAAAAAGTATCAATTGACTATGATTTTGATGGAATGGGGCTCGGCAAGGAAGCTGAAAGATTAAGTAAGCTTCTAGGTGGAAATTCTGTTCTTTTAATGGGCAATCACGGTGTTCTTACGGCAGCAAGCACTGTAGCCAAAGCTTTTGATGAATTATTCTATTTTGAGCGTTCATGCGAAACCTTAATTGGTGCATATCAAACTGGGAAAAAGCTACATATAGCATCTCATAAAATAGCTAAAAAAACTGCCCAACAGTGGCAGGATTATGATGCCTCAGATTTACATTTCGAAGCATTAAAAAGAATTTTAGATAAAGAAGAACCAGACTATAAAATTTAACTGTAAGAATTGCTTATATTTGTCGAAAAGGAGTAGAAATGTCAATTAAAAATATTTCATTAGATATAGATTATGTTAAGGAACAATTTCCAGCTTTTAGTGACCCACTAAGTGCCAAATGGTCTTTCTTTGAAAATGCTGGTGGAAGCTATGTTCCAGTCAATGTTATTGAGCGGCTAAATCATTTTATGACCTCAACAAAAGTACAGCCCTACGCTGAGTTTGATACTTCTGCTATTGCAGGTAAAAATATGGATAAAGCAACAGAATTATTTGCTGAAATAATTAGTGCTGAGAGTGATGAAATCATCATTGGTGGCTCAACAACAATAAATATGTATGTACTTTCAAATGCATTGAGAAATCTTTTGAGTCCTGGTGATGAAGTTATAGTAACTAATCAAGACCATGAAGCAAATATTGGGGCTTGGAGAAGGCTTGCAGAGCATGGCATGATTGTTAAGGAATGGAAAATAAATTCAGATACCGCTGAACTCAAAATTGATGATTTAATGTCTCTTTTATCCGGAAAAACTAAACTTGTTGCGGTCACTCACTGCTCTAACATTGTGGGCTCATTTAATGATATTAAATCGATTGCAGAATTGGTTCATGAATATGATGCTTTTATTATTGCTGATGGCGTTTCTTATGCGCCCCATGGTTTTCCAGATGTAAAGGACCTCAACGTTGATTTTTACGCCTTTAGCCTTTATAAAACTTATGGACCTCACTTAGGACTTCTTTATGGGAAAAAAGAGATTTTGAAACAATTACCGAATCAGAATCATGAGTTTTTAGAAGGCGATGTGCCTTACACTCTTAATCCGGGTGGACCCAATCATGAAGAATTGTCATGCCTAGTAGGAATATATGAGTACTTTAACAATCTGTTTGAGCATCACTTTCCTGGAGAAAATTGTCCAATAAAAGAAAAAATTCAAAAAATCAATAAATTGATTGCAAAGCATGAAGAGGAAATAGCAAATCCGTTACTAGAATATATATGTTCTCGAGATGATATCAAGCTTATTGGAAAAAACAAAATAGAGAATAAAAATCGAGCACCAACAATTGCCTTTACTATTAATAATAAGTCATCAAAAGAAGTTAGTAACAAACTTGTCAGAAATGGAATAGCTACAAGAAATGATAATTTCTACGCTTGGCGCTGTTTAAAGGCTTTGGGTATAGATGTTGATGATGGTGTCGTTCGAACTAGTATGGTCCATTACAACACACATAAAGATGTAAGTAACTTAATTAATGCTTTAAAGAAAGTATAAAAATAATATACTAAAGTTATGGTGGAG
>CAZSHL010000123.1:0-3820 GCA_964606585.1 uncultured Piscirickettsiaceae bacterium | reverse complement strand
TTTTTAGCATTTTTGTTTATATTTTATTTGGCAACTGCTGCTGTTCCATGGTCAAAACATCAAAAAAATATTATAGAAGAGGAAAATAAGAACGCATCTGAATTTTCCTTTATTAAAGAAGGTGAATTTGAGGAATTTAAGCAAGGCGAGATAGTATTTTATGCTTCAGATTCATCAACTCCAGATAGCTCACTTGAACAGCATATGGAGGAAATTTTTATCTCTGCAACATCTAAAGATATGCCAATAATAGTTTTGGCATCTGAGGCTATAAAATTTACTGATTCTGAAACTAGTAGCATCTATCTTCGTTTAAGAGATGGAACTAGATATCAAGGTCTGCCTGGATCCGAAAACAACAGTATTCTTGATTTTGACCAATACGACTTACAGATTGTATCAGGAGATATACAGAAAAATATTTCTAATTTTACTGACGTTGAAGGTAAGAAAACATTTGATCTAATAAGGATGCGAGGGTCATTAGCAAGTGCAGAACTTCAGTGGCGCCTTTCTCAACCAATAGGTCTTGTTATTCTTTCCATTTTAGGTGTTTTGCTTGGCAAATCCTCTCCTCGTAGAGGGAAAAGTGTAGGCTTATTAATTGGTATAGTTGTATTTATGTTATACAACAATGGGCTCTTAATAGCAAAAAATAGCATTGAACGTGACGAACTTAATCCAATAATAGGTTTGTGGAGTGTTCATATACTTTTTTTCATAATAACTTACATATTTTATCTAATTAGGAATGGAAAATTTTCTGGCTATCTTGATAAAATATAACTTTTTAAATAAATGGAACGGTTATGCCTAGATCGCCAAGTAAAGTATTAGAAATTTTTGATAACCCTAATACTAAAAGAGATTTTGTCATTAGAATTGACATGCCTGAATTTACATGTTTGTGTCCAATGACTGGGCAGCCGGATTTTGCAATACTTGAGCTTGAATATATTGCTGATAAACATTGTCTTGAGCTTAAAGCGCTTAAAAATTATATTTGGTCTTATCGAAATGAAGGCGCATTCCATGAAGCTGTTACTAATCAAATTCTGGATGATTTGGTAGAATCTATTAATCCACGCTTTATGCGCTTAAAAGCGATATTTAATGTGCGTGGAGGTATTTACACTTCAGTCGTTGCTGAGCACAAGAAAAAAGGATGGAAACCTCAGGATATTGTGAATTTATGATTCCAACCATTCAAACGACACATTTTGACAAAAAATTATTCGACAAGGACGCTTTAAAAGTCATAAAAATACTCCATAAAGCTAGATTTGATGCATATCTAGTTGGCGGATGTATCAGAGATTTATTACTAGGAGAAAAACCTAAGGACTTTGATATTGTTACAACTGCAAACCCTGAACAGATTAATAAGCTATTTAGGAGGTCAAGGCTAATTGGAAGAAGATTTCCTATTGTGCACATTATGTTTTCAGGTAGAAAATATATTGAAGTAGCAACGTTTCGATCATCACATAAAAATTCAATAAAAAGTCGAGTTTATAAAGACAATAACTATGCAACTTTGAAAGAAGATGTTTTGCGTCGTGACTTTACCATAAATGCACTTTATTATGACATCATAAAATCCCAAGTTATTGATTTTGTTGATGGATTAAATGCAATCAATAATCTTAAAATCTCTATGATTGGTAACCCATTAGAACGTTTTGAAGAAGATCCAGTTAGAATGATTCGTGCTATTAGATTTGAAGTTAAATTAGGTGCTTCACTAGATTCAAAAATAACACATGCGATTTCAAAGCATTCACAATTATTAAATAACATACCTCCTGCGCGATTGTATGATGAATGTGTGAAACTCTTTCACAATGAAAAGTCATATAAAGTATTTCTTCGATTATTAGAATCCGGCTTGCTAAGATTTCTTTTTGAGCAAACAAATAATTCCAAGTTTATTAAAACAGCACTTGATAATACTTCAGAAAGACTGAAAACAAACAAATCTGTTACGCCAGCCTTTCTTTTTTCAGTATTTTTATGGAATGCTCAAAATGATCAATTTACTAAAATACATAAAAAAAATAAGTCTAAATTGTCATCTATGCAACAGGCATCAGAGGAAGTAATTAGTAGACAAGTTAAACAAGTATTAATGCCAAAATGGCTTTCATCTAGAGTTAAAGATGTCTGGCTAATGCAGCATCAGCTTGAAAAGTGCAACCCAAAGAAAGTTGAGATATTAATTTCTAATCCTAGATTCAGAATGGCTTATGATTTCTTGCTTCTACGCTCACAAAGTATAAATCCTGAGTTAAAAGATAAGGCGAAGTTTTGGGCTGAAATTCAAAAATAGAATCTCTATAAAATATTGTTGGTTCTAGTGGCATAATATTGATAAAGTTAGAGTATAGAGTTTAAGTTGTTAAACTAAGCATCGGAGGATAACGTTGATGAGTAGTAAATTTGATTTTAATAAAGGTCTAGCTGAATTAGAAAAAATCATAGGAAAGATGGAATCTGGCGACTTAAGCCTGGAAGATTCGCTAAAGTATTTTGAAAAAGGTGTCAAACTTCATCGTCAATGTCATAATGCCCTTAGCAATGCTGAGCAAAGAATTTCAGTGCTAAGTGAAGACGATAACTATAAAGAAGAAAAATCTTTAGATGATATTTGACTCTTATCGTATCCGTGTTAATAAATATTTAAATTTATTACTTACTGAACAAAACGCATTAAATGAAGCAATGCGCTACTCAGTTTTGACTGGTGGAAAAAGATTCAGGCCAATATTAACTTATACAACTGCTAGTCTTTTTGATATTGATCATAATAAAGTTGATGCATGTGCTGCTGCAATTGAACTTATACATATTTATTCTTTAATTCATGATGATCTACCTGCAATGGATGATGATGATATAAGACATAACAAACCTTCTTTACATAAAGCTTTTGGTGAGGCCCAAGCAATATTGGTTGGTGATGCTCTTCAAGCGCTAGCATTTGAAGTTTTAGCAAACGAAAAAACTATCGAACCGGACATTAGAGTATATTTATTAAGCTTATTAGCTACTTCAGCTTTTCAAATGGCGAATGGGCAATCAATGGACCTTTCGGTTGTATCAAAAAACGTAGATATTAATTTTTTAAATAGATTACACCTAAATAAAACTGGAGCACTTCTTAAATGTGCAGTGATATTAGGTGTATTAGTTGAACCTCGAATTGATGATAAAGATATAAATATTTTATCCACCTATTCAGAAAGAATTGGATTAGCTTATCAAATTCAAGATGATGTTCTTGATATATTAGGTAAGGACGAATTAATGGGAAAAAGGAAAAATTCTGACTCTAAAAAAAACAAGCCAACATATCCATCGGTGATTGGTTTAGAGGAGTCTATAAAAGTATATAAAGACCTGTATGAGAAGGCAATTGAAGAGCTTAATGAGTTAAATAATAATCCCAAGCAACTAATTGATTTGACAAAAAAAATAATGCATAGGGTTTTTTGACTATTAATACTCTATTAGCATACCCCCCCAACTAAATCCAGCGCCAATGCCTTCAAGTAACAACTTATCACCTTTTTTAATTCTGCCATCACGAACTGCTACATCTAATGCAAGCGGTATTGAAGCAGCAGAAGTATTACCATGTTTTTCAAGAGTAAGTATCACTTTACTCATTGGCAGATTAATTCTTTTAGCAATCGCAGTAATGATTCTAATATTGGCTTGATGTGGCACCATCCAAGAAATTTCACTTGCTGTCAAATTGCACTCTCTAAGTATTTCTTCAGCAAGATTTGAAAGTTGTTTAACGGCAATTTTATAAACT
>CAZSHL010000122.1:0-3825 GCA_964606585.1 uncultured Piscirickettsiaceae bacterium | reverse complement strand
GGCCTGAACCATTTAATGTATGCACATATGCTGTTTTACCATCAGCCTCGTAATAACGTGCTTGCATGCGACGCGCTTGAAAATCGCCACAAAGACTACACGATGAGATTTCACGATAGGCTTGTTGGCTTGGCACCCAGACTTCAAGGTCATAGGTTTTTTGAGCTGAAAATCCTAAATCTCCACCGCAAAGTTCAACCACTCGATAAGGCAATTCCAAAGCCTGCAAAATAGCTTCTGCTGATGCAAGCAATTCTTCCAATGCAGATTGACTCTCTTGCGGATGAACAACCTGCACCATTTCCACTTTCTCAAACTGATGCTGTCGAATCAACCCCTTTGTATCCTTTCCATAGGCTCCAGCCTCAGAACGAAAACATGGTGTATGAGCAACAAATTTAAGTGGCAAGTTTGAAGCTTTAATCACTGATTCTCGAACTATATTGGTGACTGGAACCTCTGCTGTTGGTATTAAATAAAGTGCTTTCGCATCACCTTCTTCACCATGTAGATGGGTCTTGAACAAATCGGCTTCAAATTTTGGCAATTGTCCGGTACCCATCATAGATTGGGCATTAACCAAGTACGGAGCATAGGTTTCAGTATAGACATTTTTATCGATATGTTGATCTAACATAAACTGAGTTAAGGCACGCTGTAGCTTTGCGAGCTTTCCAGTAATAACTACAAACCTTGCTCCTGAAATCTTAGCCGCAGTAGCAAAATCTAATCCATACATTGAGCCTAAGTCGACATGATCTTTAGGCTCAAAATCAAACTTTGTTGGCTCCCCCCAGCTAAAAATTTCTATATTATCTTCTTCACTATTTCCTTTTGGAACTGAAGAGTGGGGAATATTCGGTATCGCTAAAACGATCTCTCTGATTCTAGCCTGTATATCCTGTAATTTGGTTTTTGCATCGTCAAGTTTTTGTCCTAATTCTGACACTTCTTCAAGCAATGACTGCATACTTTCGCCAGCGGCTTTTGCTTTGCCGATTGCCTTTGATCTTGTATTTCTTAGATTTTGTAAATCTTGAGTTTGAACTTGAATCACCTTTCTTTGCTCTTCAAGCTTATTATATTGGGCTACATCAAAAGAAAAATTTCGTCTTTTTAGTTGTTCAACCACAAAATCTATATCGCCTCTTAGTAGCTTACTATCTAACATTACTGTACCTTAAATTTTCTTAAACAAATTATACTATGTCCCATTACTATTAGAGTAGTTGATATGATTTATTGCATAACCAAAAGTATATAAAAAAAAATAAGTTAGAACTAATACTGGAATTGAATTTCTAGATTAACTCTCTGATAATCATCGAGTAAGCTGAATGCGCGATCTAGTTTTGCATTTGCCTTATTCACATTTAGTTTTGCATTTAAGTTGTCACTAATATCCCAGTCAAGACCAGCAGTGGCTAATGAAAGGTCATTATTAGAAGCAATTATGTTTGACAAATTCCAACTCCAATCTGTTTCACCAATCTTGTCACTAACATTAGCCATTATGGTCATAGTATTTTTCTCCGTACTGACACTGCTAAGAAGTGTAGGAGTCAGGTAGTCGTTGATAAAATCTAGCCAATATTGCGAATTAATTGAAAACAACCATTGCCTATCATCATTCTGGATATCAAAAGCGAGATCCCAATCAACTCTGTCAGCCTTAATAAACTTACCCAAGCGGTTATGCTGAAGATTCCTCTTATAGGCTATATCAAATTTAAGTAAATAGTCGTCGAATACTTTATTTATTCCTATACCTAGTAGTTCATATGGGCTGGCATAAGCTAATCCATCATTAAGGTTTGTGACGGCATTATTGGGTATTAATTGGCCAGCATAGAATGCCATGTCGCTGCCTTCTGTATTGATTCCATAGCGCAGACCAAATTCACGATGACTATCCTCCTTGAGCGATAATAAAGCGCTCTTATTTATCTTTGGATTAGGATTATAAAAAAAACTAATCTCACTGTTATTGCCATATCGAGTAGCATTCATAAGCCATTGAGATGTGATTGATGGGTCGGTCAAACCACCAGATGGGTTGATAATGTCTAGTGCCCCACCTTCGAGCTCTCCCCAACCAATGGTATAGCGACCTAACTTAGTGCTCCAATCATCAAAACTCAACTGTAAAAAGGCTCTCTCTATCTCGATTTTGTTAGAATTGGTTGAGTAATCACTATCACTTGGCCAATATTTTGTAGCCTTTAGCTCTAATTCACCATATCCGTTATCAGAAACTGAACCTGTCGTTCCAAGAATAAGCTCGGTTCTCTCCTTTGTCGTATTCCAATCGCTCGCAGGATTAAAGCCCCATTTTTGCTTAACCTCAACGTTTAACCAAGAAAAAGGTCTTGTAATATTAGTTTCATCGTCACCAAATAGATCGCTATCATCTGACCATTCACCAAGGCTTTCATCAGATCCTTCAAACAGAGCGCCGTCATCAAATAGAAAATCTTCAGCTAAAACAAATGGACTAAGAACAAAACCAATTAGTACATAAATAATCAGTCTGTTGATTAATCTAACCATAATTATTGATGAAATTATTTAGCCTGTTTGCGTAAATCTTTGAGAAACTTCTCTCTGAATGCTTGGTCTGTCAATGCCCTTTGAGTCAGAAAATCTTCTTTAATATCCATATTAAAGTTAATTGCCTCAAGCTTCATATTGGTCAGCCTGTTGCTGACCGTATTAAAAAACGTAAGACTTCTTCCCATCCAAATATCATTGATCTTCTCAACCTTGCCTACTTCAAGCTTTTTAATTGGATTATTATATTTGTCAAACATTTGTACTTTAAGTGTTATAAATCTTTCTGTATCAATCCAACTTTGAGTTTTACCGTAACTACTTTTACTGAGACGGTGAGGTTTAGGTGTGGACTCGATTACCGCAACCTCTCTTCCTCTAAACTTACCTTGATCAAGCAACTTATAAGTGTAGTCATCAAGCTTCCCAGTTTCTTGGTCTTCGGTTGTCATTTCTGTCCCAAAAATGCTGGCAGATTCGGTTTCTTCATCGTCACTGTTTCTAACACTTATCCTCTTTACCTTTCCTAAAGCGGAAAGGTATAACCAAGTTTCGTTATCACGATCACTGTCATCATAACTATATGTCAACATACCAATGCCCTTCTCACTTGAGGGTTGTAGAATAACGGCAATGCTCTTGGTGTCTTTGTTATCTTTGCCAGTATTAATTTGTGCACTCTCGACTAACTTAATCCTAGCTTTTTCAGCACACTTTACCTTGCCTCCACTGATGCCATACTTGCAAGTAGTAAGTTTCATTCGAGTGAAAGCAGAATCTGTTGATTTGCGATTTTCTTCGTCAACTTTTTCCATAATTTCTCTAGCACTTAAATCAGTTTCTGCGTAAACATGAAAACCTGGAAGTAATAAAAAAAAGCATAGCGCAACAAGGGTAAATAAATAATTTTTTGCTACAAGTAATCGATTCATTATGTAACCTCAATAAAATTTAAATTCTCTTCAACATCTTTTTGGCCAAATTTAGGCTTAAATATCATAATGAGCGCCGGGAAAAAAAGCAAGTCACATAGTAATGCAACAAATATCGCTAGGGCTCCAAACCCGCCAATCTTGGCTAAACCTAAATAATCGCTAAATGTAAGCATAAAGAAACCGAAACCCAATATAAGCGTCGTGAAGGTAACCGCCTGACCTACTTCTTTTATCGCTCCAATTAAGGCCAATCGCATATTATTGTTTTCAGCCAATGACATTCTGTAATGACTAATAAAGTGAATCGTATCATCTACCGCTATACCTATTATCAAAGGTG
>CAZSHL010000121.1:0-3841 GCA_964606585.1 uncultured Piscirickettsiaceae bacterium | reverse complement strand
CTGAAAAAGCAGAATTTGGTTTTGCCCAAGTGAGAGCTCGAAACCATTCTGAACTTTTGCGTGATATTAGCGACGAAATTAATTCAGCTGGTCACGGCTTGTTAGACGTATGGATGAGTCACGGTATTGAAGTTTCTACACTTCCAAAAGATTTTAATTTAATAGCATCAACAGATAACTGCCCAATCGCTGGCTTTGCAAATGAAGAAAAACACTATTATGGACTTCAATTTCATCCAGAGGTAACACATACAAAACAGGGGAAAGCTATCCTTGAGCGTTTTGTCACAAGTATCTGCAAGTGCAAAAAGAACTGGACTACAGAAAATATTATTGATGACCTTTTAAAGAAAATAAAAGATCAAGTTGGAGATAATAAAGTTCTTTTAGGTTTGTCTGGTGGAGTTGATTCCTCTGTCGTAGCTACCTTGCTTCATCAAGCAATAGATGCCCAACTCACTTGTGTTTTTGTAGATAACGGTTTGTTGCGCCTTAATGAGGGTGACGAAGTGATGGAAACCTTTGCTAAAAACATAGGAGTAAAAGTCATCCGAGCTGATGCCAAGCAATACTTCTATGACAAACTCTCTAATGAAAATGACCCAGAAAATAAACGAAAGATTATTGGCCGTGCATTTATTGATATATTTAACCAAGAAGCACAAAAGTTAAAAGACATTAAATTTTTAGCTCAGGGAACTATCTATCCTGACGTCATTGAGTCTGCTGGTGCAGCGTCAGGTAAGGCAAAAGTCATTAAATCTCATCATAATGTTGGCGGCTTGCCAAAAGATATGCAATTCGAATTAGTGGAACCTATCAAAGAATTGTTTAAAGATGAAGTTCGAACGATTGGCGTGAAGCTTGGATTGCCAGAAAATATGCTCTATCGACACCCATTTCCCGGTCCCGGTCTAGGAGTTCGGATACTTGGCCAAGTTAAAGAAGAGTACGCTGACATACTTCGTCGAGCTGACCATATCTTTATGGAGGAACTCAACAAGCACGACTTATACAATAAAGTAAATCAGGCATTTGCTGTTTTTCTGCCTGTTAAGTCTGTAGGCGTTACTGGTGATGAGCGCAGATATGACTTCGTTATTGCACTTCGAGCTGTTGAGACTATCGATTTTATGACTGCCCGCTGGGCAAGACTACCGTATGATTTCTTAGACCATGTGTCTAATCGCATTATGAATGAAATCCCAAGAGTATCAAGGGTTGTTTATGATATATCAGGTAAACCTCCTGCAACTATTGAGTGGGGATAAGAACATTGGCACTAATCGTTCATTGAGTGGGCATTTCAGGACTGACGATAAGGTGCAGACTTTATTGACTTCAAAGGTCATAAAAAACTGCATTTATTTGTATCTCAAAATTCACAAATAAATCTATTTGTATTTAAAACAAATTTTGAGCAAAGCGATATTTTATGCAGGTTTTTATTGTAGAATGGAACATCAGATGATAAAGGGTTAAAGATTTAATTAATTACTAAGGGTTTGTGGCTTTCATATTTATGCAAAAAATTATATAAATATATGATACCTAGGTATCCAAATAGGAGTATTTTATGAGCGCTTTAGTTGCACAAGAAGCACCAGATTTAGAGGAATCTTATAACACGAATTCAATCGACGTATTATTTATCAGAGAAGAAAATTATGGTCGCTATCATTCATTAAATTATGGTATGGCGGTTGTTGCTACGATTGTTAGCAAAGAATATAAGGTATTAGCCATTGATAATAATAGCAGATATAAGCAATACTCAGGTGATGATTATATTGATATTATTAACGAGAAAGGGCCAAAGATAATATGTTTCTCTCTAGCCACTGTTAATGCTTTGTCCACATACCGTACTATAAAGACTATAAAGGAAAATTTTCCGGATATTGTTATTATTGCAGGAGGACTGCATGTCGGTCATAAATATGTCGAGGCTCTTGATAGAGGAGTAGATTATTGTGTGCGTGGAGAGGCTGACTTGGTTATTTTGCCCTTAGTAAAAAGCATTATTAATGATTCGCCTGTTAAGGTGCCTCCTGGTGTTTCATATTATAATAAAACAAGTCTTGTAGATACTCTTATAGAAGGTGGTAATGCTCCTCTCCCAGAAGACCTCGATGCAACCTCAGTACCAGATTATTCGATATATAATCTTGCTGAATATCTAGTGACACCTGAGGATAGAAATATTATTGGTGGAATGATCACAGAAAGAGGCTGCCCATTTGCATGCACTTTTTGTGCTGATGAGTATATTAGAACAAAAGTTAGAGATAGGTCAATTCCTTCAATTATCAAAGAAATTTCAGATCTTTACAATGATTATGGTGTTACTGAGATTACAATTCAAGATGCCGACTTTAACATGTCTGAGGATCGCGTTGTAGAACTGTGTGAAGCTATAGTAGAGTCAGGGTTGAACAAGAAAGTTGCATTTCTTGTGCAGGGTGATTCAATGAGGGAGATAAGCAAGCGCATTGTCGCCAGTATGAAGAAAGCAAATTTTAATACTGTAAGTATCGGCCTAGAGCGACTTGAACCTAGCGTACAGAAAAAAATCAAGAAAAGGCACAGTATGAGTAGAATTAAATCAAACCTAAATAATTTGATCGAAGCTGGTTTTACAGTTAATATAAATCATCTTTTAGGTTTCTCTTTTGATACAGTTGAATTAATCGAAAAAGAAAGAGTATTGTTTAAAGATCTGCTTGATAAATATGTTAATGTCGTTAGTGTAGCAGTGCTTATGCCAATGCCGGGAACAGAGGAATATCTAAATAATCCAGAAGTTGATAAGGAGTGGTACTTAGATCCTATTTTGTATCACAAATCAAAACCATTATATTTCTCTATTAAAGGAATCTCATATGACCCTAGATATATTAATGTAAATAAATTAGATAAAGATGTAATATCATCAATTATTAAGAGCAGGGATTATTTCAAAGCAGAGTCTATCAGGAAAAAGAGTGCTATTTTATTTTTACTATACAAATTTTCTACTGTAATATCATATTTGTCACAAAATTTGTACAAATACAGTCCGCGCTTAGAACACATTTTGTTTTCCTTCTTGCGAAACAATATAGAGAGAGCGCACTATTATTTTGCAACGAAATGGCAGTTTAGAAATGGCAGTTTAGAACAACGTTAGACTTTATTTTATACTTCTAATTTAAATTTATTATGGAGTCCTCGTACTCCTCATTTGCAGATATTTTTTTTGTTAATAAACCAGATTGATATCTTATTCCACCATCTGTAGAAAATGACTTAACCAAATGTTAAGTGTTTTCTGGATATTTCATCAGTAAAATGAAGATGTTAGGTAAGAACAACATAAAATATAGATTTTATGTGATTTCGGTGTCAAAGTTTGATACAGTACACTCAACATGTTTTTATATCAAGGGATTTCTGGCAAAAAAGTAGTGTCAAAGATATATCAAAGTAAAATTAGACACTCTACAAGACAATGGTATTAAGGGTCTTATAGTATGCGAATACTGAGTCGGAATAGTTAAACGATAAATAACTTATAGAATAATAAAATTATTATGACTCAAATAGAAACTGAAAAAATAAGTTTAGAAGAAATTTACCAGCTAGCATTCAATGTATTTTCCAATCATGGTTGTGACAAAGACAACGCAACTGCTTTATCTCGAACTGTAACAAATGCCGAAAGGGATGGATCACTGTCTCACGGATTATTTAGGATTCCAGGGTATTTAGCTTCCTTAAAATCAGGAAAAGTAAAGGGTGACGCTCAACCAAAAATTGAACAAAATCTTGATTCTGTCATTACAGTAGATGGGAATTTTGG
>CAZSHL010000120.1:0-3920 GCA_964606585.1 uncultured Piscirickettsiaceae bacterium | reverse complement strand
AGAACCCTTTTAAATTCAAATCTAAGTGAAATTAATAAATAATTTAATTTTTTTTTGCTACGATAAAATTAACTTTACAGTTATATTGATAGAATAGGAGAAGGGAAAATGACAATAATTGATGGAAAAAAGATAGCCGAACAGGTGAGAAGCGAGGTAGCAAAGGAAGTAGAAAAATGCACTCGCCCGCCAGGATTAGCAGTTGTATTGGTTGGAGATGACCAAGCATCTGAGGTCTATGTAAGAAATAAGACGCGGGCTTGTGTAGAGGTAGGCTTTTATTCTGACCAGCTCCATAAATCTGCCAATATAACCCAGGAAGAGTTACTTTCAGAAATTCAGCGTCTCAACAATAATAATAATATTGATGGAATATTGGTGCAATTGCCTTTACCAGCGCATATAAATTCTAACATTATTATTGAGGCAATAATTCCAGAGAAAGACGTAGATGGTTTTAGTAGTGAAAATGTTGGAAAACTGATGCTAAACAAACCATTTATAAGACCTTGTACTCCAAAAGGCGTTATGAGAATGCTGGCATCAATTGACTATGACCTAAGGGGTAAAGATTGCGTTATTATTGGAGCCTCAAATATTGTTGGCAGGCCTATGTCAATGGAATTACTAAATGCCGGTGCTACAGTTCAGATTTGTCATAAGGAAACCAAAAATATTACTGAAAAAACTAGAACTGCAGATTTAATTGTTGCAGCTGCTGGTGTTGCCCATCTAGTTAAGGAGGAATGGGTAAAAGAAGGAGCAGTGGTCATAGATGTAGGAATCAACCGTCTTGAAAACGGTAAACTCACTGGTGACGTCGACTTTGACTCGGTAAAAGATAAAGCGCTAGCAATCACACCTGTTCCAGGTGGTGTAGGACCAATGACAATAGCAACTCTTTTAGAAAATACATTGGCAGCCTATAAAGTAAATTCTATAAAATCAGAGGAAGAAGATCTTAATAACTAGAAAAAGTTCAATTTTGCAACTCTTGCTAGGATCTGAATTTGTTAACTTGATTTGCAACCCATTTATGAAAGCAATGGGTAGGACTGTCCATTACCGGTGAAAATTTTCCACCATCGAACATTAGACCCTTTCTTCCTTTTTGCATACCTTCAACAACAGACACATCTTCTAAGAAAACCGACTTCCAGAATTTAGCATTAGATGTAATAAGACTATTTAGTTCTTTCATTTTTTCTGGTTTTTTTGCATAGTAAATAGCAACATGTTCAATTGATTTTTTAGTAGAGATAGGTTCTACTATGATAGAAAATATATGATCCCTATGGACTCCCAAGAGCGTGTTTGGATAAAGTGCAATATATTCACTCCCTCTGTCCCATTTATTTGAAAGTCCTTCAAAGTCGGGAAAGGTATCGCCATTATCTGATTTCATTTGATTGTATACATATGAGCCTTGTCCAGAAAAATGGTTAGGTTCTTCGATGTGGTAATGGTCTTCAATTCTGGAGTTGTTATTAAGCGTCTGATGGACAAAGGGCAGGTGATAGCTTTCGCAATAATTTTCAATTGCTAATTTCCAGTTTGTTTTAACTTCCAGTTTAAAGTGCGATTCCTTTCCACCAGAAAAAATTGGCTTGTCAAATTCAGCCCACCTATTTAAGGCTTTCGCAGCATAATCAACAAAATCGGGCGCATCACCAGAAATATTGACAAAAATAATATCTTGCCAAACATAAGACTTAATTTTAAAAAGGCCAAGCTCATTGTATTTTATAGCCTCATGTGTATTTTTCTCGGTACCACCAACAAATGGTGTAGCGCATAGTTCACCATTTAGGGTGTAGCACCAGCTATGATAAGGACACTGAATAACGTTATTCAGTTTGGTAGGTTTATCAATTAGAATCATGCCGCGATGGCGACAAGTATTTTGAAATACATTAATTTCACCTTCATTACTACGAACAATGATTAACGGCATGTCAATAAAATTTAAGGGTTTCGTATCACCCAGCTCAGGTATGTCCTTGGCAAAGCCAATAGCAGACCAGTTATTAAACAAAACAGCCTGTTTCTCCTCATTGAAGACAGCATCGCTTGTGTAGTGCTCATTTGGCAGACCCTTAGCTTGATCAATATGGTTGAGAACTTTATCTAGATTGCTAAGTGGTATTTCTGACATATTTTAAAAGCTGAACTAAAAAAAAACTAATAATACAATAAATACAGCAATATTTATCCCAAATATTTTCAACTAAAAGTTTGAAAAATTTTCAAGAGTAGATAGTGAATTTTTTGTTAGGGTTTTTTAACTAGAAAGTCTCTAAGAGCCTTAACATTGTCAGATAAAAGTTCTTCCTTTTCACTCATAATATAGATAGCAGAAGGGGCGGGTATTGATGTATCACCTAAAATTACCAGTTCGCTACTATCAAGTTTAGGTTTACAGAGATGTTTCCATCCAAGAACTATACCAGTATCATCACTAGCAGCTTGAAGAGCAATCATATAGTTATTTACATGAGTACCTTGTGAGATTTTTCCTTTATGTCCTAGTGCAGTAAACCAAGAAAACCAGTTTGACCAATTCTTATCTTTTGCCCTAAGATGTATGAGTGGCATTTGGGCCAACTCATCAATAGTCGGATTTGGGTTTTGTTTGGCAAAATTCGGACTACAGACTGGTACAAGCTCATCGTGAAATAAAGTATGTTTCTGGGTTGATTCATTTTCAACATAGCCATAACATATCTTTAAGTCGACGGCTACACCTTGTGAATCTGGATTATCTGTGACATGTTGGTTGACAGGAATTTCAGGTTGTTCCCTCCAAAATTGAGAGAGTCTAGGCGTTAGCCATAAGCCTGAGACAGCAGTTGTTGCGCTAATCGTAACTTCTGTATCAGTAGCTGATCGTCTAAGATTCGCAAGTGTAGAAGATACTGCAGCAAAGCTTCCTTGTAAAGTTGCAAATAAAGATTCACCATGATCAGTTAGATTATTACCATGATGCTTGCGATCAAATAATGAAAGACCAAGTTCAGTTTCTAGGAATTTAATTTGATGACTAACAGCTCCTGGTGTAACACCAAGTTCTTCAGCAGCACCCTTGAAACTTCTATGTCTAGCAGCAGTTTCAAATGTTGCTAATGAAGTTAGAGGTGGTAATTTATAATATCTTCTAGACATAATGAATTTACTTTAACATGCAAAAAATATTTTTTATAGTTGAATATAATTATACTTGATATTATTATAAATTGTAATAAAAACATTTTTTATCTCAATATAATTTTCTTTTTAAGAAATATTAATTTGAAGTTTTATATTTATATTTTTTATTCAAATATCTTATTAAATAAAGGTTTTATTGACTTTTTCAGAAAAACTTATATACTGTAATATCTATTTATGCAGAGTAAATATGGACTGTATTTTACAACGTTAATTATTTTAATATACTAATAAAATAATTAGTTTATTTCACTTAGGTTTGAATATTTTTACATAACATCTAGTTCACTTTAATTGATAATAATGTTAAGCAATAAGCTATTTCGAATTAAGGTGATAAGTAAACTATTTAGTTAATGTTTATTTGTCCAATATCAAAAAATATATAGGAGTCAAATATGTCATTTCCAAGCCAAGCTAAATACGTAATCGTAGGTGCTGGTATCCATGGTCTATCAACTGCATGGCGTTTAGCAGAAAAATTAACCGAGCAAGGAGAAAGTGTTGAAGGTAACGTTATTATCCTTGATAAAGCTGGAATATCAGCAGGTGCTACAGGCATTGCATGTGGCGTTGTTCGTAATAACTACTTTCAACCGGCCATGCGCAAATTAATGTCGCACTCTGTAAGTATATGGGAAAGTGATCCAGAGGCTTTTAGTTATCATCCAGTTGGTTATATGCAAATTTCACCTGAATCTATGCGCGAAGAT
>CAZSHL010000119.1:0-3987 GCA_964606585.1 uncultured Piscirickettsiaceae bacterium | reverse complement strand
CCATTCTGGACTATCATCTTGTGCTAATTCAATTGGTCTATCAATAACAATAGCCCCATTCGATCGGGATACTTTGGCAATATCAGCATCATCTGTAGATACGAATACATTGTTAATGCCTGAAGTCTGTAACGCTACCTCGATGGAATATTGAATAAGTGGCTTTCCTTGCAATGGCTTAATATTCTTTCCCGGTATACCTTTTGAACCTCCGCGCGCAAATATAAAAGCATAGGATGTCATTGCCTCACTCCTTGAATTGCACAACTCTTAATATCTTCAATTAACTCCACAGTTTTTGTAGCTTGTTCTAGATCAATACTTGAATTCTTACGCCCTGCAACTAAATCTAAAAAATCTGTCAACAAAGATAGGTACATCTGATTAGAATCCCAATCCGTTTCAGCAAATAAAACTTCACTACCTTCTCCCGTATGTAATGTGATTCTATTACTTAGCAAATCCCAATCCAGCCTTCCTTTTTCTCCAATAAAACTGCATGTTCTTCTTATCTTCTTTTGTAAAAAATCTAGATGAACATAACAGACTGTTCCATCATCTGATACAAGAACTAAATCTACCAATTCTTCAACCTCCAAACTTAATTTTGATGTGGACCTTAGTTGAGCATAATGCACCTTCATAGAACCAAGCAACCATTGAATATAATCAATTTCATGACTCAATTCCAATAATGCGCCACCTCCAAGACTTATTTTGGTAGAGACAGAGTCTCGATAATCTTTAGATGGTCTCCAATCTGGCAGATACTTCCCAATATCCACAAATGCATTGTAGATGCTACCTATTATCTTTTGATCCAATAATTTTTTTATCTTAATAGATGAAGGCATATATCTCAAACAATACCCAACAGCAGTAGGGGTATGTGTTTCTTCATATATCTTCATTAATTCATATGCATCTTGAGAGTTACTAGTAACAGGCTTCTCTACAAGAGTTGGTATTCCAGCAAGGAGAGAAAACTTAGCGTGCGACAAATGAAATGACGCTGGAGAAGCTACAATTATCATATCAACTCCTTCTCTTTCTACTTCATCCAAACTCGAAATGATTTGATCTGAGAATTCAACATTTTGATTTGTAACTTTTCCACTAGCGGGTACTGCAATTATAAATATTTCTGGAAATAATGATTTTAAATTCCTTCTATGACGTAATGCAATATTCCCAAGTCCAACAACAACTGCCCTTGTAATCATTGTCATGTCTTTATATCAATCTGGGCTTTAGAAAAATCTGAATAATTACCGATATCTAACCAATATTCTTGAAGTGGAAATGAAACAGTCTTGTGTTTTTCACTGATTAATTTCTCAAATAATGATGTCATATCATAGTATTCATTATCTGGAATTAAATCGATGCATCCTGGTTCTAACAAATATATTCCGGCATTTACAAAGAAACTATGAATTGGTTTCTCTTTAATTGAACAGATATTCTCATCCTTGATACTTACAACACCATAAGGTACCTCAATTTCATATTCACCTACACACATAGTTGCCTTAGAATTATTTGACTCATGAAAATCTAGCATTTTTTCAAAATTAACGTTGGTTAGTAGATCTCCATTCATAACAAAAAAAGTTTTTTTAGGTTTTTTCTTTAATAAGGTTAAGGCTCCAGCTGTACCCATTCTTTTATCTTCGACTACATAATCTATATTCACCCCAAACCTACTTCCATCCTGGAAGAATTCCTGTATTACAATCGATTTATAACCTAAGCACATTGTAATATTAGTGAATCCAAAATTAGAAAATCCTTCAATAATAGTCTGAAGTAACGGCTTACCGCCAATCTTCAACATTGGTTTTGGTGTATCTTCAGTTAATGGTCTCAAACGCTTGCCCATACCACCCACCATGAGAACGACAGTATTTTCATACTTGTTTAATCGTTCTTCATCAAGAAAAAATAAGTCAACTACCTTTTTATCCTCACCAATAATAGGAACTTGACTAACTCGATGCATTTGGCATAAACGTGATAATTCCTCACTTGAACAATATGTACTAGCAATTACAGGCTCCCTAGAATAAATATCTTCAATACTGTCGTTTAAAGTCTTTCTTCTTAATAACCCACGACGAATATCACCATCACTTAAAGTTCCTAACAATTCATTATCGTCATTGATAACTAATGCAATTTTTACTGCCCCGGAATTAATCACCTTTAAAGCTTCTTCTATTGTGGCGTTATCATGTAAGCAAATTTTTGAAACATTAATCATACGATCTCCTTAATGAGTATAAAGCTTTCTGCGTAATTACAACCAGATGTTGCTCCACGTAACGTTCCAAGTGATCTTATATTTCTCTCACTTCTAGGGAAAGGATGACTGCTCATTTCATTTTTATAAATTTTCATTATTTCAATTTTTTTATCTATATATTTAGTAATATCTACAAATACATTTGGAATAAAGCCATCTTTCTCAACATTTGATGAAAACTCCGTTTCACTTAGTGTTTCCATCATGTAAATTTTTTTAATAAATGGATAGCGAAAAGACTTTGTACAACTAAACGCAGCTTCAAATATATGCTTATGATCACTATGCACATCACCTTTAAATGGCAAATAAATGATATTTGGTTTAACTTGATCAATAACCGATGAGATTTTATTAATAATTTCACTTATATTATATTTATCAACCTTTGTAGTTGAGAAGCCAAGATTATTAACAGAACTAAAGTCATATATTTTTGTTACCTCATCAATTTCATTATTTCTTGCACTAATGAGATGTTTCTCAAAACCCTCAGACTCCTTCATCTCCGTTGCAATAAGCCAATGTATTTCATCACCACTAGCCTTATGTTTCAAGAGTGTGCCTCCGCAACCAAGTGTTTCATCATCTGGATGTACTGCAACAATTAATACTCTATTCATAAATATTCACCAACTTTTGGTAAAATTTTAAAATCGTGCTCAATAATCTCTATCGATTTATCAGAGCATTTTATAACAATTGATGTACCGTAAATTTTTAGTACTTTCCCGGGTTCAATATTTTTTTGGGTATTTTCTAACTCTTTGACTTTCCAAATAGATATATTTTCTCCTCTATAGTATATGTGGGCTCCTATATATGGCTTGGCTAAGCCCCTCACTAAATTGTATATAGCTCGACTACTCATTCTAAAATCAATTAATCCATCATCTTGATTCCTTTTTCTCAAGTAATTTGAAGCATTATGGTTTTGAGTGATTAATCTATAATTATTGCTTTTTAATTTTGGTACAAAGTTCTCTATTTGTTCTAGTGCAACTCTAGTAACCTTGTCATAGAGGCTCTGTGCATCATCTTCATACAATATTGGAAAGTCAACTTGAGACAAAATTCTCCCATCATCAATACCCTCGCTCATAAAGAAAAATGTAGATGCACTTTTTTCTAACCCCATCACAAGTGCCCAAATTAAAGGATGCCTCCCTCTATTCTCAGGGAGCCTTGCAGGATGATATCCAACGACACCTAAGGGGGGTATACTCAAAATCTCTTTATGAATTATTGAAGACCAGCCAAAACAAAAAATTACATCTGGACTTAAATTATTAATCCATCTTATATTTTCTTTTGAATTTAAATTTTCAACATACAAACAAGGAATCGAATTTAGCTCACATATAGGCGATAAATCAGCATAATCGTTATTAATTGAAGAAGTTTTTTTTGTACAAACACCTACCACATCAGAATTTATCCTTAACAACCTCTCCAAAGCATATAAAGAAAATTTAACCGTTCCTATAAATAGAATTTTCATTATTTATCACTTTAAGTCATAAAAGGATTTTTTTAGAATATTTTTTAAATCAAAATTCTTGATTATGTTTATTATTTTTTCACTTGTCCCACCATTTCCATATGGATTTATTACTTCTCTTAATACATTTTGAAACCGCTCACTATACAATTCAATAAAGGCATTATTAATTGATTCTTTT
>CAZSHL010000118.1:0-3990 GCA_964606585.1 uncultured Piscirickettsiaceae bacterium | reverse complement strand
CTTTATGGCCGCATATTGATGCCCCTCGACATATTAATCTTATTCCTGAAAAGTTATTAACAGAATTTATGGAGAGTTATGGATTTCAAAGAGTTATGAAAACGACATGTGACAAGGGAGGACTTTCTTGGAATAGGTTTTCTTGGCAAAGAATATTGATGAATTCTTTTTCCTCAAGAATATTGAAACGAATAGCGTTTTTTATTGGATGGATTATAAGTCTACCTTTTTCTATTATTGAAAATCGAGAAAGTCATGGAAGTGCATACACTGCTATTTATCAAAAAACAGAATAATTATTTATTTGGATAAAAGAATGAAATTTTCCGTATTATTGCCTACTCGAAATGGTGCAAAGTATCTTCAAACTTGTATTGAGTCAGTACTTAATCAGCCATTTCAAGATATGGAATTAATTGTTTCTGATAATGCAAATACTGATAATACCGAAGAAATAGTGAAATCTTTTGTATCTGATAATCGCCTTAAATATTATAAAACTGATGAAGTGGTATCAGTTACGGAAAATTGGAATAATGCTTTAAGAGCTAGTTCGGGAGAATATGTATTGATGATTGGTGATGATGATTATCTTTTGCCAGGATATTTTGATCATATCAATTCAATAGTAGAAAAATATAACAATCCTGATGCAGTGAGTTATTGTGGATTTCTTTTTATTTTTCCAGACGCTCTAGACAATAAATCAGTAAGTTATTATTCTGATCCTCACTTTAAATATGAAGGCAAACTAGAAGGTGAAAAGTACATAGTTGGAGATCAGTTGAAGACAATTGTTTATGATATGTTTAAATTCCATAATAGGATTCCTTTAAATACTATCCCCCATATATGGTCAAGAAAGCTCATTGAAAGAGTAGAGGGCGACCTTTTTCGTCCACCTTATCCTGACCATTTTGCACTCAATTCCTTGTTACTGAAAGCTGATAACTGGGTTTTTAGCAAAGAAAAAACATATATTATCGGAGTAACTCCAAAATCTTATGGCCCTTCTGTTTTTAGCGAAGATCATCAAAAAGAAGGTGAGGATTATTTGGGTATACCTACTGCAGAATTTCCTAATTATCTACCTGGTGGTGGTTTCATAAATAATATGCATTTATGGTTACAGTTATTAAAAGATAGCCACCCTAGTTATTTACAAGATATTTCTATATCTAGAACAAACTATGTTCGGCATCAAGTCTATCATTGGATTTCTCAGTATAGGCATGGCAGTATAGATTTTGCTCGTTTACTAGGATTATTTAAATTTTTAACCTTGAAAGACAAGATTGGTCTTATTTCTATTCTGTGGGATAGAAGGAGCCTTAATAGGATATATTCTATGCTGAGGAAATGGAGGGCATTAAAAGTTGATACGTTCTATCATGAGTCAAAACCACTGATTGGAATATCGAGTCCAGAGGAGCTATATGATAAAGTTATTTACAAAAAATCTTAAAATCCATAAAGATAAGATTTACACTAGGGCTTTATTTTTTGGTAATTAAGAGAAATATATGAGAGTATTAGTAACAGGTGCTGCCGGATTTATTGGTTCTGCACTTTCAATTAGACTGTTAGAAAGGGGAGACAAAGTATTCGGCATTGATAATCATAATGATTATTATGACCCCGAACTTAAAGAATCACGCTTAGCTCGTCATGCAGAACATCCTAACTATCATCATTTTCGTTTAGACATTGAAGATGGAGAGGCCGTCGAAGAGCTATTTGAGGAATATCAGTTTGATAGTGTAGTGAATTTAGCAGCTCAGGCTGGTGTTCTTTATTCTGTCAAAAATCCACTCGCCTTCATTAATACTAATATGGTCGGTTTTGGACACATTCTTGAAGGCTGTCGACATAATAATGTTGGTCATCTTGTTTACGCCTCATCAAGTTCAGTCTATGGCTCTAATACTAAAAAGCCTTTTTCAGTCCATGATAATGTTGATCATCCTGTTAGTCTTTATGCTGCGAGCAAGAAGGCCAATGAATTGATGGCTCATACCTACAGCCATTTATACAATTTGCCCACAACAGGCTTACGGTTTTTTACAGTTTACGGCCCTTGGGGTCGTCCAGATATGGCACTATCGTTGTTCGCTAGGGCAATTTTGGCAGGTGAAAAGATAAAAGTTTTTAATTATGGCAAACATAGCAGAGACTTTACTTACATTGATGATATTGTTGAAGGTGTTGTTCGTGTTTTAGATAAACCGGCGAAACCAAATACGCTTTGGAATGGTGATAATCCGGATCCAGGCACTTCTTTAGCTCCTTGGCGTGTCTATAACATCGGCAACAATAATCCAGTAGAATTAATGAACTATATTGGGGCGTTAGAAAACTCTCTTGGTATTAAAGCGGAAAAAGAGCTGCTGCCATTGCAGCCTGGAGACGTTCCTGACACTTATGCAGATGTCGATGATTTAGTTGAAGATTTTAGCTATAAGCCTTTAATGAATATCAGTCAAGGTGTTGAGAATTTTGTTAAGTGGTATAAGAAATATAACAGCTTATAGAGAGAAAATAAGTTAAGTAATTTGACTTAAATTTTATACAATGAAAAACTTCTTATTTAGTTTTAATGATTAATTAAATAGTAATTGAATATGAAAAGAATAGCGATAATAGGGCTTGGATATGTTGGTTTGCCATTGGCTATTGTGTTTGGTAAAAAACGAAAAGTGATTGGCTATGACATAGATAAAAATAGAATTTCAGAATTAAAGAGTGGTTATGATTACACTCTGGAAACAACACCCCAGGAACTTAAAGACGCTGTTCATCTTAGCTATACTAGCAATAAAGAAGATATTTTAGACTGTGAGATTTATATTGTCACCGTCCCAACTCCAATTGATAAGCATAAAAAGCCAGATTTAAAATCACTTATAAAATCAAGTGAGATGGTTGGAAGCGTTCTCAACAAAGGGGACATCGTTGTTTATGAGTCAACGGTATATCCTGGAGCTACTGAGGAGGTGTGCGTGCCAATATTAGAGCGACAATCTAAACTAAAGTTTAATAAAGATTTCTTTTGTGGATACTCGCCTGAAAGAATTAACCCTGGAGACAAGGAGCATCGAGTAACCACTATTAAAAAAGTAACTTCAGGCTCAACACCTGAAATTGCAACGGAAGTTGATAAATTATATCAAGAGATTATCACTGCAGGCACATACAAGGTAAGTAGCATCAAAGTTGCCGAAGCGGCGAAGGTTATTGAAAATACTCAGCGTGATGTAAATATCGCACTTATTAACGAACTCTCGCTCATATTTAATAAGCTTGACATTGACACTGAGTCTGTACTTGAAGCCGCAAGTACAAAATGGAACTTTTTGCCATTTCAACCTGGATTAGTGGGCGGTCATTGTATTGGTGTTGATCCTTATTATTTAACTCATAAAGCTATTGAAGTTGGGTACTATCCTGAGATGATTCTCGCTGGACGTCAGCTTAACGATAATATGGGCTTGTATGTTGTTGAGCAAGTCTCAAAATTGATGACAAATAAAAACATTCGTTTGGTAGGTGCCAATATATTAATTATGGGCCTAACTTTTAAAGAAAATTGTCCAGATTTACGCAATACTCGTGTAGTTGATTTGGTTGAAGAATTTAAAAATTTAAAATGTAATTTAGATATATATGATCCATGGGCTAGTGAGGAAGAGGCGATGCGTGAGTATGGTATTATGCCAATTAAGAATCCCATTGATCATAAATATGATGTAATTATATTAGCAGTAGCACATGATGAGTTCAGGAAGTTAACATTAGAACAGATAAAAGCTTATTGCAAAGACAATTATGTGCTTTATGATATTAAATATTTGCTAAATACTGATGAAGTGGATGGTAGGCTATAAGTGACAAAATGCAAGAAACTACAAGTACATTCTAATAATCAAAACACCTATTTAATAACTGATACTGATAATTTTACATGTTCAAACCTTTTGAGAAAAGATTCTT
>CAZSHL010000117.1:0-4029 GCA_964606585.1 uncultured Piscirickettsiaceae bacterium | reverse complement strand
TTTTAGGCTTTGCCTCTAATCAAGCTGTTAAGTATAAAAACAGAATATTAGACGGGGCAAAACTGCTAAATCATAGAGGTCCAGACGATTCTGATGAGTGGACATCATTTGATGGTCGAGTCGGCTTTGCACATAGAAGATTATCTATTGTTGATCTTAGTAAAAAAGGTCGGCAACCAATGACGGATTATAGTAATCGCTTTACAATCGTTTTTAATGGTGAAATCTATAATCATCAACACTTGTTCAAGAAATTTTCTTCAAAAGGATATAAATTTCATTCAAAAACAGATACCGAAGTGATTCTTGCTGCTTATCAAGAATGGGGGGTAAATTGTACTTCACATCTTAATGGTATGTTTGCTTTTGCAATTTTTGATTCAATAAAAAATTCTTTATTTCTCTCTCGTGATAGAGCAGGAGAAAAGCCTCTTTATTATTGCTATGAGAACGGTCTTTTTCGTTTTACATCAGAATTAAAAGGGTTATTGTATGATGATTCTTTGCCACGTAAAATTGATACAGAGTCGCTTGATTGCTATCTTGCCATGGGCTTTGTTCCTGGTGAACGTTGTATTTTAAAAGGCTTCAATAAATTACCTGCTGCTCATTCTTTGTTGTTTGATTTAGAAAGCAAAAAAATTAAAATTTGGAAATATTGGGAACTACCTAAAATGAATTTTAATTTGAGTGATGATTATCTTGAAGAATCATATCTTATTGATGAATTAGAAAATTTACTTGAAGATGCAGTAAAACGTCAGATGGTTGCTGATGTTCCTGTAGGTATATTATTAAGTGGAGGTGTTGACTCAAGTTTGATTACCGCTATGGCTGCTCGGAATAGAGATCGTATAACAACATTTACTGTAAGATTTCCCGGTAGTAGAAAGTTAGATGAAACAAAGCATGCCCGCATGATTTCAGAATACTTTAACACAGAACATATTGAACTTGAAGCTCTACCAGCAAGTATTGATTTATTGACCAAGTTAGCCTATCAATTTGACGAGCCCATAGTTGACTCATCAATGATTCCAACTTTTCTTGTAAGTCAATTGATTCAGAAACATTGCAAAGTAGTTCTTGGTGGTGACGGTGGTGATGAATTATTCGCTGGCTATGACCATTATAGTCGCTTGCTTTGGATGCAAAAATATTTAGGACTGATTCCAAATCCCATTCGGCTTGGAATTTCATATATGTCACAAAAGATAATTCCAGCAGGAGTAAAGGGTAAAAATTGGTTGCAAGGCTTAGGTACTGACTTCAATAGCGAAGTGCCATTAATTGCTAATTATTTTGATAGCACTAAAAGACAGCAGTTAATGAGTAAATATTCTAGAGACTGGTCAACAACTGCAGAAGATGTATTACGTTCAGGTACCCTTTGGCATCAAGATTTTTTGCAGCGTGCAACTTGTATGGATTTTTCTCATTACTTAACAGAAGATATTTTAGTTAAGGTTGATAGGGCAAGCATGCTAACTTCTCTAGAAGTTAGGGCTCCATTTCTTGATAAGCATTTAATTGAATTTGCTTTTGGGAAGGTGCCATCATATTTGAAGGCAACTAGGAATGATAAAAAAATTCTACTTAAAAAGTTAACTGATCGAGTTTTACCCCCAGAATTCGACAAACAAAGAAAACAAGGCTTCTCTATTCCAATAAATGACTGGCTAAAAAAAGGTGAATTTCGTGATTTCTTTTATGATGTTTTATTAGATACTCAAACTATTTTTGATCAACGTATAGTTAATAGTCTATTAAAAGGACAAGATAGGGGGAGAGATAATGGAGAGCGCTTGTTTGCTCTTTTAATGTTTGAATTATGGAAAAGAGAGTACAAAGTCTCATTTTAGTGTATTAAATAATAATGAAATTAGAGCTATTAAAAATAATACGTTGTCCTAAAAGTAGGCAGAAGTTAATTTTGGATAAAAGTAATAGTTTGAGTCAAGATGATATTGAATCGGCTTGGTTAGTAAGTCAGGATGGTAAAAATCGCTATCCTGTTCAAAAATTTATCCCACGTTTTGTTCCAAAGATGAATTATGCTGATAATTTTGGTATGCAGTGGAATTACTATAGTAAGACACAACTTGATAGCCACTCTGGCCATACTATTTCAGCCAATCGTTTTTGGGATGCAACTGGCTGGCAAGAATTAGATATGCAAAATAAATGGGTTTTAGATGTTGGCTGTGGTTCGGGAAGGTTCGCAGAAGTAGCCCTTAGTGCTGGAGCTATAGTAGTTGCATTAGATTACTCAAGTGCAGTTGATTCATGTTATAGTAATTTTCTGAACCATCCTAATTTGCATGTCGTTCAGGGTGATATTTATGAGTTGCCATTTGATTTAGAAAGCTTTTCTTTTATATACTCCTTAGGAGTACTTCAACATACCCCAAATCCTGAAAAGGCTTTTAATTCACTTCCTCAGTTTTTACAAAAAGACGGCAGAATTTGTGTAGATTATTATGAAAAATCATGGAAAAGTTTACTTCACCCCAAGTATTGGTTAAGGCCGATTACAAAACGTGTATCTAATGAAACTTTATTTATGTTTTTGCAAAAAGTAACACCTATTCTTTTGTTTTTGAGTCATCTAGTTGGCAAGATACCTTTGATTGGTAATACTATTAAAAAAATAGTTCCAGTTGCAAGCCACTATGGCATCCTTCCGTTAAGCGATAAACAGCATCTCGAGTGGTCTTTATTAGATACATTTGATTGGTTTTCTCCCGAGTATGATCATCCGCAAACTTCCAAAACAGTGAAATTATGGATGGAAAATGCAAATTTATATGACATAGAAGTTCTCAAGGCAGGACATTTGGTGGCTCGTGGAAGAAAATAGCATTCAAACAAAAGGAAAAATAATTGGTATTGATGCTTCCAATTTGCGAAGAGGAGGTGGCATTACTCATTTGGTAGAATTAATGTCAGCTACAAGACCAGATTTACATAATATTGCTAAAGTTGTCATTTGGGGTAGTAATAAGACGCTAGATTTGTTAGAAAACCAGCCATGGTTAATAAAAATTACACCAAAAGAATTAAACTTAAGTTCTATTTATCGTCTATTTTGGCAAAAGTTTAAGTTGTCACGTGCTGCTATAGCAGAAGGTTGTGACTTACTTTTTGTTCCAGGGGGAAGTTATTGGAGCAGTTTTAGGCCTATAGTAACAATGAGTCGTAATATGGTACCTTTTGAATGGAGTGAGGCAAAGCGATATGGTATAGCTCCAATGACTTTAAGATTGCTGCTATTAAGGTGGCTTCAATCTAAAAGTTTCCGCTCAGCTAATGGAGTTATCTTTCTTACAGAATATGCAAAAGAGCAAGTAATTAAAGTAACTGGAGATTTGTCTGGTAAAGGAACGATTATCCCTCATGGCCTGAATTTAAGGTTTCAATTACAACCAAAAGAACAGAACGATATTTCTCAATATAGTTTCGACAACCCCTTTCAGTTACTTTATGTTTCAATAGTGGATCAGTATAAACATCAGTGGAGTGTAGTGGAAGCGGTATCTCAATTGAGAAATAAGGGTTATCCGGTGTTATTGAATTTAGTTGGACCAGCTTATCCACCTGCACTAAAGCGTTTGATAAAAACAATTAATAAGCTAGATAAAAATAATGATTGGGTAAAATACCATGGCGCTATTCCTTATGAGGATTTACATCAAGTTTATCAGGAATCTCATCTTGGTATTTTCGCTTCAAGTTGTGAAAATATGCCCAACATTTTGATAGAAACTATGGCTACAGGCTTGCCAATTGCATGTTCAAATAGAGGACCAATGCCTGAGGTATTAGGCAATTCTGGCCTTTATTTTAATCCTGAAAAACCAAATGAAATTTTTAGTGCATTAGAAAGTTTGATTAATAATCCTCAATTAAGGTCAGAAAAAGCTCATGCAAGTTTTCTTGAGGCTCAAAAGTATTCTTGGACTATTTGTGCTAATGAAACTTTTTCTTTTTTAAATAAGGTTGCAACAGATTATAAAAAATCTTTATGTG
>CAZSHL010000116.1:0-4072 GCA_964606585.1 uncultured Piscirickettsiaceae bacterium | reverse complement strand
AATTTTCTTTTAAATCTCCATGCGCTCTCGCAGTCGCAATATCACCAATAATTCTTTGACGCTCTTCATTCTTGAGCCTTAATAACTCACTTTCAAGGGCACGAGCCCCTTCAACTGTCATCGGTATTGCATCCATAAGTCTATTTTTTGTGCAGCGACTGTATCGATCTAACAACCAGCTTATTATTGGTATTTATACCGTCAAGCAAGGCAAAGGCAGCGGCAACTGTCGTAGTACATGGCACCTTGTGAATCAATGCTTCACAACGAATAGCTGTTGCATCTTCTAATCCCTGAGTGTCCTCTGTTGAATTAACAATTAAGCTGATTTCTTCATTCTTGATTAAATCCACTATATGCGGAGAACCTTCTGAAACCTTGTTAACCATTGTACATTCTAAGCCAGCCTCTTGGAGCATTTCTTGATTAGTGCGTGTTGCAACTATTTCAAAACCTTGACTTATAAAACGTCTACCAAGTTCAGTTAAATGCTTTCTATCTAGTGTCCTTAAACTAATAAACACCTTTCCACTGCTAGGAATCTTTTCTCCTGCAGCTAGAAGAGCTTTATCGAATGCCGCCGGAAAACTATCGCCGACTCCCATAACTTCCCCAGTAGAGCGCATTTCTGGACCAAGAATTGGATCAACTCCTAAAAACTTATTAAATGGAAAAACCGATTCCTTAACTGAATAGTGCTTTGGAATAACTTCTTTTGTAAATCCTTGTGCTTTTAATGTCACTCCAACCATTACCCGAGCAGCAATATTAGCTAATGCAATACCTGTTGCTTTCGAAACAAAAGGGATGGTTCTTGAGGCTCTAGGATTAACTTCAATTACATAAATTTCATTATCTTGATATGCGAGCTGAGTATTCATTAAACCAATCACATTAAGCTCTCTTGCCATCAATATAACCTGCCTTCTCATTTCATCTAGAATACTTGTTGGTAGAGAATGAGGAGGGAGTGAGCAAGCTGAGTCACCAGAATGAATACCGGCCTGCTCGATATGCTCCATAATTCCACCAATTACAACATCTTCACCATCGCAAATGACATCAATATCAACTTCTATCGCATGATCTAAGAATGAGTCTAAAAGAACTGGTGAATCATTTGAAACTTGGACCGCAGATTGCATATATCTTTCAAGACTTTCTTTATCGTAGACAATTTCCATTGCCCTACCACCAAGCACATATGAAGGTCTAACAACTAAAGGAAATCCAATAGAATCAGCTAACGCCACTGCTTCTTTTTGCGATCTTGCAGTAGCATTAATAGGTTGTTTTAAATCTAACTTTTTAATTAACTTCTGAAATCGTTCTCTATCCTCAGCTAAATCAATCGCTTCTGGACTTGTACCAATGATTTTAGCGCCATTTTCTTCAAGAGCTTGAGCTAATTTCAGAGGTGTCTGACCACCATAATGAACAATAATACCCTCAGGATTTTCAACTTCTATAACGGCCAAAACATCTTCAAGTGTTAACGGCTCAAAGTAGAGTCTGTCAGAAATATCGTAATCCGTAGAAACTGTCTCAGGGTTGCAGTTCACCATAATGGTTTCATAACCTGCTGTTCTAAGAGCTTGTGAAGCATGAACGCAACAATAATCGAACTCTATACCCTGACCAATTCTATTTGGTCCACCACCTAGTATCATAATTTTTTTCTTGGAATTAGGATTTGCTTCGCACTCTAATTGATAAGTTGAATAAAGATATGCTGTTTGTGTATCAAACTCGGCCGCGCAACTATCGACACGCTTAAAAACTGGTTTAATATTAAAATTACCTCTTTTCTGTCGAACTTCCTCTTCTGAACACTTCATCAGTTCCGAGAGTCTTTTATCTGAAAAACCTTTTCGCTTAAATTGAAAAAAACTTGTATCATCAACTTTATCAAGACTTATGTCTTGAATTGCCAATTCAGTTTCAACAAGATCTTCTATTTGAGATAAAAACCAAGGATCAATCTTTGTAAAATCTTGTATTTCCCGCTGACTCATGCCTAATCTAAAGGCATCAGCAATGTAGTAGATTCTATCAGCACTAGTTGAGATTAATTCGCTACGTATTTTTCCTTTTGCCTCATCAGAAGATATATCAACCATTGGAATGAGCCCAGATTTATCAGTTTCAAGTCCTCGAATCGCTTTCTGTAAAGATTCCTGAAAAGTAGAACCTATTGCCATTACTTCACCAACAGATTTCATTTGGGTTGTTAAGCGCTCTTCAGCATTCGGAAATTTCTCAAATGCAAATCTTGGCATTTTAGTTACAACATAATCAATGCTTGGTTCAAAAGAGGCAGGAGTTTTTCCACCAGTAATGTCATTATCTAACTCATCAAGTGTATACCCTACAGCCAATTTGGCTGCCACTTTAGCTATCGGAAAGCCGGTCGCTTTTGAAGCGAGCGCAGAAGAGCGGGAAACTCTTGGGTTCATTTCAATAATAGTGAGTCTACCATCTTTCGGATTAACTGCAAACTGAACATTGGAACCACCTGTCTCTACGCCAATCTCTCTTAGAATAGCTAATGAAGCGTTACGCATAACCTGATACTCTTTATCCGTTAATGTTTGTGCGGGTGCAACTGTAATCGAATCTCCAGTATGTATTCCCATCGGATCAAAGTTCTCGATTGAACAAATAATAATACAGTTGTCTTTACGATCACGCACAACTTCCATTTCAAATTCTTTCCAACCCAGAATTGACTCCTCAATGAGAAGTTCATTGGTTGGTGATAAATCTAACCCTCTTTCACAAATTTCAACAAATTGCTCTTTATTGTAGGCAATTCCACCTCCGGTACCACCCATCGTAAACGATGGTCGAATAATTGTAGGAAAACCAACAGTTTTTTGAACTTTATGGGCATCTTCCATATTGTGGGCAATCTCTGCCTTAGGCATATCTAAGCCAATTTTGAGTATTGAACGTCGGAAGAGTTCTCTATCCTCAGCCTTATCGATTGCTTTTTTGTTGGCCCCTATCATTTCGACTCTATGTTTTTTCAAAATATCGTGCCTATCAAGATCAAGAGCACAATTTAGGGCAGTCTGGCCTCCCATAGTCGGTAAAAGGGCATCAGGCTTTTCTTTTTCAATAATTTTTTCTAAAGTTCTCCACTCAATGGGCTCAATATAAGTAGCATCGGCCATCTTCGGATCAGTCATAATAGTTGCTGGGTTGGAGTTCACTAAAATTACGCGATAACCTTCTTCCCTGAGAGCTTTACAAGCCTGAGCACCTGAGTAATCAAACTCGCATGCCTGTCCGATTATTATTGGTCCAGCACCAATTATTAATATGCTTTTTATATCTTGTCTTTTTGGCATAGATATCTATTTAATTTTCATGACATTTGTTCAGTAAATTGATCAAACAAGGTGCTAACATCATGAGGCCCAGGAGAGGCTTCAGGGTGACCTTGAAAACTAAAAGCAAATTTTCCTTTCACTCTAATACCTTGAATCGTTTTATCAAATAAAGATCTGTGTGTTATTTCTAGATTGGATGGAATATTTTTTTCCGAGACTGCAAAACCATGATTTTGTGATGTTATCATTACTTGACTTGAAGTTAAATCTTGAACTGGATGATTTGCACCATGATGTCCAAATTTCATTTTTTCAGTTTTAGCACCACAAGCAAGGCCCAAAAGTTGATGTCCTAGACAGATTCCAAAAATTGGAATGTTTTTATCCAATAATGTTTTAATACTTTCAATTGCATATTCACAAGGTTCAGGATCACCAGGACCATTAGATAAGAAAACACCATCGGGTTCAATTGCAAGTATATGATCGACAGGTGTTTGGGCATTAAATACGGTAAGACTACATCCTCTGTCTACTAACATTCTCAGAATATTTTTCTTAATACCATAGTCATATACTGCAACTTTAAATCTTGAAGGACATGTTTGGTAATCTGATAGTTCTAGATTGTAACTCCCTTGGTTAAATGTATACGAATCTGGAGTAGAGACAATCTTTGCTAAGTCCATATTCTTCAGACCTGAAAAACTTTTTGCTCTCTCAATTGCCAAATCTGA
>CAZSHL010000115.1:0-4072 GCA_964606585.1 uncultured Piscirickettsiaceae bacterium | reverse complement strand
GAAAAGTCTTTCACGTGACAATAAGGTCTCCAGAACTGCTCTCCAAAAATTACAAGCTCTCTATCAAGGGCGAGATCTTTTGTAAACTCATTTACAGTTAAATCAAATCTCATTCTTGGGGAAAGACCATATACAGTAGAGAATCTCAAAGAGGTTGGAACAAAATCATCAGACTTTGTCATTTCATTAAGCATATACTGCTCAAATTTAACCTTTAATTCAGCATAAAGTGACACAGGGGCAAGTTTAGAATCCTCATCAACGTATGACTCTGGGTCATCCATTTTTCCATAATTACTACAAGTAGATGCAAAAATAAATTTAGATATTCCAATCTCTCTGCATTTATCTATTAACCATTTTGATGAATCCCAATTAGTTTTGTTTGCAAGATCTGAATGTAACTTACATGCAGGATCTCCAACGATAGCAGCTAAATGTATAACTGCATCAAAATTATTATCAGTCAGAATACTATTAAATAAATCCCAATCATTTACATCACATTTAATGAATGTGAAATTGTCATTATGCCAAATATCTAATAATGACTCACCACCAAACATTAACTTGTCAACGCAAGTTACACGATACTCTTGGTAAAGGAGTTCTCTTAGTAAGCCAGATCCTACATATCCAGCACCACCAGTAACCAAAACGTGTTCCACACTTAACTCCATTTATGTATTAAAATATATTTTGTAAATGAAAAAGTACTTGTAAATGCCAGAGAAACTGCATTTAAAAAAGTGCCCCATTATCAACTCTTTCAACCAAAAAGTCCATTACAATTTCATTGCTATGTGTGTGAATAACTGCACCCAAACACTTATTTTTTGACTCGAAATGAAATTATATAATCGAAAAAGTCTATGGATTAATTATTGAATGCTCTTAAATAAATTCACTTTTAATACTTTTTGATGGACAATAGAAAGGCCTGTTATTCCTGTACCCAGAACTATTAAATCATAATACTTTATAATGCTATTAATCATTAAAAGTACTCACCATATCTTGATATGACCCTACATGAAATACATTATCTTTATCGAATTTTACTATCCTATCACATCCTTTTAGTGTCGTTAATCTATGCGCAATAATTAAGATAGTCAACTGCTCTTCCAATCCTTCAATTGCGCTCATTACTTCCTGTTCAGTTTTACTATCCAAGGCACTAGTAGCTTCATCAAATATTAGTACATCGGCTTTTTTATATAATGCCCTGGCAATATTAATTCTTTGGCGTTGTCCACCAGAAAGGCGGACTCCTCGCTCACCAACCAGGGTTTGGTAGCCGTCTTTCGAGTCTTCAATCATATCTGCAATTTGTGCTTGTTTGGCTACTTTTTTAACTCGCTGATGGTCAATCTGTTCAATCGGTGTCCCAAAGGCAATATTCTCTTCTATGGTGCTATCCGAAAGATAAATATTTTGTGGAACGTGAGCAATATGAGCTTGCCATGCCCTTTGGTTCCGACTGTTGAGTGGTGTTTGATCAATTGTCAATTTGCCATCAGTTGGTGGAAGTAGTCCCATAATAATATCTAGTAATGTACTTTTACCACTACCGGTAACCCCCATAAATCCTATTCGCTCTCCTTTAACAATAGATAGATTAATATTTTCCAATACCAAAGGTCCTTCTTTTATATAACGAAAACTAAGGTTTGTTAATTTAATTTCTCTTTCAAATGGAATTGGAGTGGGTGATGGTTGATTTACATATTCTGGCAGTGGCTGATCTAGCAGACTCAATACATCTTTAAGAGAGGCTTCTACGCCCCTTATTGAACTAAATGAGGCATAAGCCTGTTGTAGTGCCGGAAGTAGTCTTTGGGCACCAAGAGCTAACGCTCCTAAAACAGGAATCGCTGTTGCCATGCCACCTTCTTTTTGGCTCATTATATAGGCAAGCGCGGCAATTAAGGTCATGCCAACTGCCTCTAATACGTATCGTGGACCTCCGCCAATAAACGCATTATTTCCTGATGCACGACGCAGTGGAAGATCGGCACTACGATAAAGCTGAGAGTAGAACTGTTGACTTCCATCGATAAGTACATCGCGAATTCCACCCAAACCTTCTTGTAATGACTTTATCATCTGAGTAGATTTATCTGCAATAATCTTACTATTCTCTTTAAGTTGTATTCCAGTGAAGTGAATAACCCCCAAGTATAACAAACCAAATCCAATAAACGCTGATAGCGCTACAATAATATCAATTACAAATAGTGCCGACATAATACTTATAATCAGAATAGTTGAACTGATAAGATTTATGACTGGCATGATAACTGATGCGATTACTGCGCCAGTTTTTGAAATGATGCCGTTGATTATCTCGCTACTATTGCGTGACACATGAATTGCATAATCTTGGTAAAGGGTAAGATTATAAATATTAATACTAAGATCTGCGACTGTAGCATAAGACAATCTGGTCATTAAATATAGCAAGAGAAGACGGATTCAAGCTGCTAGCAGTGCTGCACTTATAAACAATATAGTTAATGGCAATACAAGTTGGCTAGGCGCACTCAACTCCAGAGTCTCGATTAGTGGCTGCATGAGCGGGTGCTGGTAAACCTGCTCTGGTGCAGTTAAAACTCCGAGAAATGGCAATATTGCGCCCACACTCACAACCTCTAATAATGATGCGACAAACATCAAAATTAATAGCATCAAGAACTGTTTTTTACGACGACTATTCAGATGATTCCAGAGTTTTTTTATTGAAGATTTCTGCACAATTCGATTAGTGTTTGACTTTAAATTGAATGTTTTTCACGACTACCGCACGCTTGAGTTAATTTAACAATTGCATTACTTAATTTAATAGAAAAAAAATATTTTATATTGTTGAAAATTATAGTGCATTTTTACAGATAAATACTTTTTCAGATAGTCAATAAATTTCATTGATTGGCAATCCTTTTCCTTTTATCCAGATTTTTCAGCCCTTTGTTTTGAACTGTCATTAACAGTTAAAAATATATATTGTTAATGAAAAACACAAATTAAAACATTGTTAACCCAACCTAACAGGCGAAAATATTATAACTTAAATATTTCTTACAAAAAATAGATAAGCAAAGTGTAGCTCTAAAGAAAATTTAGATTATTTAAATTATTGATTGATTATTTGCAAATACTTGTAATCAATTTATTGAAGTTAAGTAAGAATTCTCAATTGCTTCTATAAAACTTTTGAACGAATATATGACGAGAGCATATCTATAACAAAAATTGTTAGGAAAATCACTATTATAATTGCTGAAACACGAGGATATTCAAACATTCTAAATGCTGATTGCAACTCATAGCCAATTCCACCTGCTCCAACAATACCCAACATTGTTGCCATTCGAATATTACGATCTAGAATATAAAGATTATTACCTATAAATGAAGGGATAACCTGTGGTACCACAGAAAATGCAATAATTTGCCATTTAGAAGCACCCATAGATTCAATTGCCTTCATAGGTTCCTCATTAACATGTTCTATTGATTCAGCATAGAACTTTGCCAAAAAGCCCATAGTGTGAAAACCCAAAGCTATAACTCCCGGCATGGCTCCAAAACCAATAGCTATAACTAAAATCATAGCCATAATAAATTCTGGAATAGCCCGGAAAAAAACAGTGATTGTTCTTGCAATAAGATAGATTGGATAATTTGGTGCAATATTTCGCGCTGATAATAAGCCAATTGGTATAGATAGAGTTATGGCAAGAAGTGTTCCCAACATTGCAATTTCAACCGTCTCTAACATGGCAAGCATTAAGTGGCTAAAATTAGAAAAATCTGGGGGCAACATCCGTCCCAATACATCCTTCATATATAGAAATGAATCCGATAATAATTGTGAAATATCAACCTCAAGATCAATTGCAATTAAGGTATAAACCACTATAAAAGTCAGAATTCCAATTATTGTCCTCCAGGTCCACTGTGGTCTCAAATAAGATTCAATGTATTCACGGTGACTTTCTACTGGATCTACATAACGATCCATGTGACCACCGTAACCAGAAACATCAATATGATTATGAGCATCAAG
>CAZSHL010000114.1:0-4100 GCA_964606585.1 uncultured Piscirickettsiaceae bacterium | reverse complement strand
TGTTCAGCTAAAACTAGGACGCTCATTTCATATTACCTTTGCCTCATGCTTCAATTTTTGAACTAAATCAGCAACATCTGCTACCATAATACCTTTTTCTCTTTTAGGAGGTTCAATTACTTTAATTAGCGTAACACGTGGAGAAACATCTATTCCAAATTCTTCAGAAGTATAATTATCTATTGGTTTCTTTTTAGCTTTCATAATATTGGGGAGTGAAGCGTAGCGAGGTTCATTTAAGCGCAAATCACAAGTAGCAACAATTGGAAAAGGTAGTTTAACTTTTTCTAATCCTTCATCTATTTCTCGAGTAATTATTGCAGCTTTCTCTACCAATTCAATTTTTGAAGCAAATGTTCCTTGTGCCCAACCTAACATTGCAGATAACATTTGACCTGTTTGATTGCTATCATCATCAATAGATTGTTTTCCTAACAAAACAATTTGTGGTTTTTCCTTTTCAACAATTTTTTGTAAAATTTTTGCAACTGCCAATGGTTCAATATCATGATTAGCCTTGACATGTATTCCCCTATCTGCACCCATAGCCAAGGCTGCACGAATGGTTTCTTGAGCTTTTTCTTCTCCAATCGAAACAGCGATTACCTCTTCAGCCTTACCAGATTCTTTGATTCTTAAAGCTTCTTCAATTGCATTTTCATCTGGAGGATTCATTGACATTTTTACATTTTCTGTTTCTACTCCAGAATTATCAGATTTTACCCGTATTTGAACATTGTAATCAATCACTCTTTTAACTGCGACTAAAATTTTCATTTTCTATGCTTTTATAAAAATATTATCTGGATCATAAGGGCTATCCTTAATAACTTCAACATCGTGCAAGGTACCCAAAATATCCATATTTAATATTGACCCAACTGCTGCATATTCGGGATGAACCATACCAATTGCTAGAGATTTTTGCACCCTAAAACCATAGTTACCTCCTGTCGCACGACCAACCACCTTATCTCCTTTATAGATTGGATTGTTGCCTAATGCGTCTGCATCTTTGGCATCCTTAACTTCAAGAGTTACTAATTTGTTTTGAAAGCCTCTTTGTTGCCATTTAACTAAGGCATCCCGTCCAACAAAATTGCCTTTATTAAGATGCACAAAACGATCCAAACCTGATTCAAACGGCGAATATTCAATTGACATCTCCGTACCAACTAATTTGTATGTTTTTTCTATACGCAAGCTATCCATTGCCCTTATACCAAATGGTTTTAACTTAAATTCCTTACCTGCTTCCATCAATCTATCAAAAATATGGTTCTGATATTCTATGGGATGATGTAACTCCCATCCTAACTCACCAACAAAATTCATTCTCATAGCTATTGATGGCGCTAAACCAACATCAATTTTTTGAGATGACAACCAAGGAAATTTTTCGTTTGAAAAATCAGCTGAGGATACTTTAGACATTAATTCCCTTGCCCTTGGACCAGCCAAGACCAAAACACCGATACTATTTGTCAAATTTTCAAATACCACAGATCTATCTTTTGGCATCCAATGCTGAATCCAATCATGGTCAAGACGTTGAAAGGCACCTGCTGAAACAAGGTAATAAGAGTCATTACTTTCTTTAGCTATGGTGTATTCAGAAAGCACTCCCCCATTTTTGTTAAGTGCATGGCAAAGATTTACACGTCCATTTTTTTTAGGTAATTTGTTTGCCACAAGATTGTTAAGAAAACTTTCTGCTTCCGGTCCTGAAATTCGACATTTAGCAAATGCAGTCATATCTAACAAGCCAACATTTTCTTGAACATTTTTACATTCATTTCCAACATGCTCAAACCATTTTGATCGCCTAAAGGACCAATCATCAATTTGTTCTACTCCTTTAGGTGCAAACCAATTCGCTCTTTCCCATCCAAATTTTTGTCCAAATACAGCTCCATGTTCTTTTAATCTATCATAACATGGCGCTTGTCGTAACGGTCTTCCAGCTTCACGTTCCTCATCAGGAAAATGAACGGTAAATACATTGGCATAAGCTTCTTCATTTTTATGAATTAAAAAAGATTTTGTAGCGTAGTCACCAAAACGACGTGGATCTACCCCCATCATATCGATAGTGGGTTCGCCATCAACAATCCATTCGCCCAATTGCCATCCAGCTCCTCCAGCTGCTGTTATACCAAAGCTATGACCCTCATTAATCCAAAAATTTTTTAAACCCCAAGCAGGGCCAACAATAGGGCTCCCATCTGGTGTATAACAAATGGCTCCATTATAAACTTTTTTCACCCCTACTTCGCCAAAAATAGGAACACGTTGAATTGCAGATTCAATATGTGACTCTAAACGATCTAAGTCTTCCTGGAATAATTCAAATTCTGAATCCTTACTTGGTCCATCAACATAACATGCTGGAGCACCTTTTTCATATGGACCTAGTATCAAACCCCCCGCTTCTTCTCGCATATACCATGAACTATCGGAATCTCTTAAAACGCCCATTTCAGGTAAGCCTTGTTCTTTACGTTTTTGAATTTCGGGGTGTGGTTCAGTAACAATATATTGGTGTTCAACGGGTATAACGGGAATATCAAGTCCAACCATTTTTCCAGTTTGTCTAGCAAAATTTCCTGAACAAGAAACAACATGCTCACACGTTATTTCCCCCTTATCTGTTTCTACAATCCAGGTTTCATTACTGTTTTGTTTAATGCCCACAACATTGGTATTGCGATAAATTTCTGCCCCTTTGTCTCTTGCTCCCTTGGCTAAAGCTTGTGTTAAATCCGCTGGTTGAATATAACCATCTTCTGGATGCTGTATTGCTCCGATCAAACCGTCTGTATTACACAATGGCCAAATTTCTTTTACCTGCTCCGGTGTTAAAAATGTTACTTCAACACCGATTGTTTTAGCAACACCTGCATATTGACGATACTCATCCATCCTATCTTGAGTAGTTGCCAAGCGAATATTACTGACTACACTAAATCCTACATTTTGACCTGTCTCTCCTTCAAGTGTTTTATAAAAATCAACGGCGTATTTATGCAATTGCCCGACAGAATAACTCATATTAAACAAAGGTAGTAGTCCTGCTGCGTGCCATGTTGAACCCGAGGTAAGTTCCTTGCGCTCTACAAGAACAACATCACTCCATCCCTTTTTTGCCAAATGATAGAGAGTGCTAACACCAACAACGCCACCACCAACAATTACAACTTTAGCTTTTGATTTCATAAAAATTAAAATTCCAAAAAAATTCTGTACTTCTCTAATCACATTAAATAAGGTGGGTCAATCATGGGTTTAAGACTAAATCAAATTATCACAATATTTCTTTTCTGCCTAAGCGTGAAACATGTCCATGCTGAAATGACGGTTAAAGATCTGATCTTCGATGACAGTACTCCCTATCATTTAAAGATTCTTGATGCTTTGCCAAATGAAGCTAAAATTCAAGTTGGATCTGATAACGCAAAACACACTATCATTGAATTCATGGACTATTTCTGTGGTTATTGTAAAAAAATACACCCTGAATTAATTGATTTAGCAACTTCGAGGGAAGATGTCCGGTTATTTTTTTTACAACATCCTATCTTAAATGAAAGTTCTTTGGTCCTTGCAAAGATAGTTGTTGCCGCTAGTTTGCAAGGTAAAAGTTTTGAACTTCATGATGCAATCTTTTCCATAGAAGGTTCTATTACCTCAGAAAAATTAGAATCAGCAATTATAGAAGCTGGTTTAAATGCAGAACAGCTGAGAGATGACATGAATAGAAAAGATGTGGAGAAAATGATTAAACTATCTTCCTTTTTGGCCGGAGGATTTGGAGCGCGGGGAACCCCTTCTATTTTCATTAATGATATCTTCTCTCCTGGATATTTATCTAGAGGACAAATTGAAGGAATGTTAAAGGCAAACTGAAGGAAAACTAAAATATAAAACGTCCCTAAAATAAATTAGAGACGTTAATTAATTAAATATTTTTATACTGTGGCTTTAGATACTTCTCGAGTGTTCGCATTGAATGACTCAGTAAAGGGAATAGGTACAACTTCAGCATCTACTGGAACCCCTGGTGTGTCTGTATATTCATCTGGAAGATGAACTTTAAATTT
>CAZSHL010000113.1:0-4101 GCA_964606585.1 uncultured Piscirickettsiaceae bacterium | reverse complement strand
GAGCGTGGTATTACCATCTCAACTGCTCACGTAGAGTACGAGTCAGAGACTCGTCACTACGCACACGTTGACTGTCCAGGGCACGCTGACTATGTTAAGAATATGATTACTGGTGCTGCACAAATGGACGGCGCTATTATTGTAATTGCAGCTACAGATGGTCCTATGGCGCAAACTCGTGAGCACATTCTTTTGTCTCGTCAGGTAGGTGTTCCATACATCGTAGTCTATATGAACAAAGCGGACATGGTTGACGATGAAGAGCTGGTTGAACTAGTTGAAATGGAGATTCGTGAACTATTAACTGAATACGAATTCCCTGGTGACGATACTCCTGTTATTTTTGGTTCGGCATTAAAAGCACTCGAGGGTGACACATCTGATATTGGTGTGCCTTCAATTCAAAAGCTAGTTGATGCACTAGATTCATATATTCCAACACCAGAACGTGATACCGATAAATCATTCCTGATGCCGATTGAAGATGTATTCTCAATCTCTGGACGTGGTACGGTTGTTACAGGTCGTATCGAGCGTGGTATTGTCAAAGTCAATGATGAAATCGAGATTGTCGGTATTAAGGATACCCAAATAACTACTTGTACTGGTGTCGAGATGTTTAGAAAACTGCTTGACTCAGGTGAAGCAGGTGACAATGTTGGTGTACTTCTTCGTGGTACTAAGCGTGATGAAGTTGAGCGCGGTCAGGTATTAGCTAAGAAAGGCACAATCACGCCACATACAAAGTTTGAGGCAGAAGTCTATATCTTGAGTAAAGAAGAAGGCGGACGTCACACACCATTTTTTAACAACTATCGTCCACAGTTCTACTTCAGAACGACTGACGTGACAGGCGCTGTTCAATTGCCTTCGGGGGTTGAAATGGTGATGCCGGGCGATAATGTTAAGATGTCGGTTGAGCTACTTGCACCGATTGCTATGGAAGATGGTTTAAGATTCGCAATCAGAGAAGGCGGACGCACTGTTGGTGCAGGCGTAGTCTCGAAGATTACGGAGTAAATAAGGTAAGTGAAGACCGTCGAATTCTTGTATAATCGACGGTTTTTTCGTTTTATAAGTCAGAGAAGGCAAAAAGGCAAATGAGCAATCAAAATATTAGAATTAAATTAAAGGCATTTGATAATCGATAAATCGGCCATTGAGATTGTTGAAACAGCTAAGCGAACTGGTGCTAGTGTGAAGGGACCAATTCCTTTGCCGACTAGAAAAGAGCGATTTACTGTGTTGACCTCACCGCATGTTAATAAGGATGCCAGAGATCAATATGAACTGAGAACTTATATTAGATTGATGGATGTGATTAGTCCGACAGATAAAACTGTTGATGCATTAATGAAGCTGGATCTTGCAGCAGGTGTTGATGTCAAAATTCAACTTAACTAATTTGGTGGAATAAAAGAAAATGGCAATTGCATTAGTAGGGCAAAAATTAGGAATGACTAGACTTTTGACTGATGATGGGTCAGCAGCTTCAGTGAGCGTAATTAAGATAGAACCAAATAGAGTTGTTCAAAAGAAAACAATACATACTGATGGCTACAATTCAGTTCAGATAACTACTGGAACCAAACTCAACAAAAAAGGGCAAGCTAAAGTTGGTCGCGTTAGTAACGCACTTAAAGGTCATTATGCTAAGGCTTCACAGGAAATTGGTTTAGGTCTTTGGGAAATGAGAATTAATGAAACAGAAGTCACAGAAAATACTTCGTTTGATGTATCTATATTCGGTGCTGGGCATTTTGTAAATGTAACAGGACAATCAAAAGGTAAGGGCTTCCAAGGTGGCGTGAAGCGTCATAATTTTAGTATGCAAGATGCGACCCATGGAAACTCAATTTCACATAGAGCTATTGGTTCAACTGGACAGTGTCAGGAGCCTGGAAGAGTGTTTAAAGGTAAAAAGATGGCTGGTCAGATGGGTAATGAGCAGGTCACTGAAGAATGCTTAGAGGTACTCAGGGTTGATGGCGAACGTAATTTGATATTGGTAAAAGGCGCTATTCCAGGAGCTAAAAATGGTTTTGTCAAGGTTGCACTATCAGACAAGAAAATTGTTATTAATGAAAAAATTAGTAAACTTATTTCTGAAGAAAAAGCTAAAGTTGAAGCTGAGGCTCAAGAAGCACCCGAAGAAGAAGCACCCGAAGAAGAAGCGCCAGCTGAAGAAGCTCCGTTAGAGGCAGCGGACGATGAAGCTAATGCTGAGGAAGTGCCCGCAGAAACGAAGTCGGATGATTCAGAAGTTGACACTGACAAAGAAGAAGAAACTGAGGACAAATAAAGGATTTATACGAAGGTTTTGAGATGAAAGTGAAGATATTAAATTTAAAGACAAAAAAATCTACCTCCCAAGAGGTATCTGACGTTGTTTTTAATCGCGACTACAATGAATCATTGGTACATCAAATTACCACAGCTTATATGGCTACTGGTAGGAGTGGCTCTAAGGCACAAAAGAATCGCTCAGAAGTTAGTGGTGGTGGGAAAAAGCCATGGAAACAAAAAGGTACAGGACGTGCTCGTGCAGGAACAACACGCAGCCCTATATGGAGAAGTGGAGGGGTCACTTTTGCCGCAAAGAATCGTGACTTTAGTCAAAAAGTAAACAAAAAAATGTATAAAGGTGCAATTAGTGTTATCTTTTCTGAATTGCTTCGTACTGACCGTTTAAAGGTTGTTTCAGAGTTCGATATAAATAATCCTAAAACAAAAAATATTACTTCTTTGATGAAATCACTAGACGTTCAGGATGCCTTATTGTTGACTGATGAGTTAGATGAGAATCTATATTTATCTTCACGTAATTTATATCATGTTGGTGTTTGCGATACTCAAAGCATTGATCCAGTGAGCCTTATTGGATATGAGAACGTAGTTATGACTAAAGCTGCACTTAAAAAAGTTGAGGCGATGTTATGAATCAAGAAAAAGTGTTGAAAGTTTTGCTTAGTCCGATTGTCTCTGAAAAAACTACATTGTCAACGGCGAACAATCAGTATGTTTTTAAGGTAAGAACTGACAGTAATAAGAGAGAGATTCGTGTTGCAGTTGAAACTTTATTTGGTGTTAAGGTTGAGAGTGTTACTACTTCGAATGTTAAAGGTAAGAAAAAAATCTTTAAAGGGAAAGTTGGACGTCGTACTGATTGGAAAAAAGCAGTTGTTAAAGTGTCAGAAGGTCAGATGATTGACGTTAGCGCTTCTTAGAGGGAATATTATGGCAGCAGTTATTAAAAGAAAACCAACATCACCAGGAAGACGTTTTGTTATTAATGTTGTAGATAAAGAACTGTATAAGGGTAAACCTTTTGCAGCCTTGACAACAAGTAAAAATAGGATAAGCGGTCGTAATAATCGTGGAAAAATTACGATTAGACATAGGGGTGGCGGCCATAAACAAAGATATAGAATTATTGATTTTAAGCGTAATAAGGATGATATAAGTGCAACAGTAGAGCGTATTGAGTATGATCCAAATCGGAGCGCTAATATTGCTCTAGTGCTTTATGATGATGGAGAAAGGCGTTATATCATTGCTCCTAAAAGATTAAAAGCTGGAGATAAGGTAATTTCCGGCAAATCTGTTGCGATTCAAATAGGCAACACTTTGCCATTAAGTAATATTCCACTTGGAAGTGTTGTGCATTGTGTTGAGCTAAAACCTAACAAAGGTGCTCAAATAGCAAGAAGTGCTGGAACTTCAGTTCAACTAGTTGCTAAAGAGGGGGCATATGTAACATTAAGGTTGCGATCTGGAGAGGTTAGGAAAGTGTTAACTGATTGTCGTGCAACTATAGGCGAGGTTTCAAAGTCCGAGCACAACTTAAGAAAATTAGGTAAAGCTGGTGCTTCTCGATGGAGGGGTGTTCGACCAACAGTTCGTGGAGTTGTTATGAATCCTGTCGACCATCCACATGGTGGTGGTGAAGGAAAAACTAGCGGTGGTAGACATCCAGTATCACCTTGGGGTGTTCCAACTAAGGGATACAAAACTCGAAGCAATAAGCGTACAGATAAATTAATTGTACGTCGTAGAAAATAAAGGGTAATTATGGCTAGATCACTTAGAAAAGGACCATTT
>CAZSHL010000112.1:0-4234 GCA_964606585.1 uncultured Piscirickettsiaceae bacterium | reverse complement strand
GTATTGATGATATCGGCTGGATAGAGCTCAATGAAGCTTTTGCAGCACAATCTTTAGCTGTTATTAATGAATTAAATCTTGACCTAGAAAAAGTCAATCCCCTCGGCGGCGCAATTGCACTTGGACATCCACTCGGTGCTACAGGGGCAATTAGGACAGCTACATTGCTATCAGCAATGCAAAGAGACAATATTGATTATGGTATGGTAACTATGTGTATTGGTACAGGCATGGGTGCAGCTGGTGTTATAAAAAATATAAAGAACTAGATGAAGCATAAACAATTTATTGAGAAACTAAGACTGCCAATTATTCAGGCACCTATGTTTATTGTTTCCAATTCAAATCTAGTCATTGCCTCATCTCGTGCCGGTATTGTCGGTTCATTTCCAACTGCAAATGCAAGAACCCTTGAGGATTTAGATCAGCGCTTTATAGAAATAACGAGTGAACTAGGAACTGGTGAAAATGCACCACTCTGGGCGGTAAATATTATTGTTAGTAAGATGTATGCGCGCAGTAATGATGATATAGAGTTGATTGTCAAATATAAGCCGCCAATTGTTATTACTTCCCTTGGCAACCCTCAGCAGGTAGTCGAGAAGGTACATGCATATGGAGGATTAGTGTTTTCGGATGTAATTAATCTATATCATTCAAAAAAAGCAATTGATGCTGGTGTAGATGGTCTGATTTTGGTCTGTAATGGTGCTGGTGGGCATACTGGCGACTTGTCTCCATTTGCATTTATCTTGGAGGTAAAAAAGATATTTGACGGAATTATTGTGGTTGGTGGAAGTATTAGCACTGGAGAATCAATCTTGGCGATTAAAGCATTGGGTGCTGATTTAGCATATATGGGTACGCGTTTTATCGCTACAGAAGAGAGTGATGCTAGTGATAAATACAAAGACATGGTGATAAATTCAACTGCGAGTCAAATCATTAAATCAAACAAGATTACTGGAGTAAATGGAAATTGGTTAGAACAATCTCTCAAGGAGGCCGGTATTGCTACTGACCAGGCCAATTCCAAAGGAGCCCTAGTCAATCTCAAGAGAATGGTAATACCCCTATTAAAACAAAAACTAAAAGTTGATTTTGATATTGGTAAAGTTACGGCAAAAAGGTGGCGTGATATTTTTTCTGCAGGACAAGGGGTAGGCTCTATATCCAATGTTCCTACTGTAGAGGATTTGGTGTTAGAATTAGAGCAGCAATACCAACAAGCAAAAAATAACATTTTATAAAGGGAATTAATGCTAACTAAGCCTTTTAAGAGAGAATTAAAACACAACAGAACAATCAAAGGAAGGGGTTACAGAAGAGAGGATGGTCTATGGGATATAGAGGTCTTTCTTGTGGATAGTAAGACTTACTCTGCTGAAAATATGCATAGAGGCTATATTAGTGCGGGAGAGCCTTTGCACGACATGGCACTTAGATTGACACTTGATGATCAGAAAAAGATTATTGATATTGAGGCTGTAATTGATTCTTCACCTTACAATGTTTGTCCACAGGCGATTAAAAACTGTCAAAAATTAAAAGGTGAATTTGTTGTATCAGGCTTTAATAGGAAGGTCATCAAGACACTTGGTGCAGAAAGAGGTTGTCGTCATATCACAGATTTATTGGCACACGCTGCAACGATAGCTTATCAAACTCTTTGGAAAGAGAGAACAGCAGGAATGAGAGGAAAAAAGAAGCTTACTATGGAAGAGGCTAAATCTATTGGGAAAAAATTTGAAAATTCATGTTATGCATTTAAGAAGGACGGAGAGGTTTATAATCAATATAAAGAAATTTTAATAAACAAAGTTACAGAAGATTAATATTAGTTGGGGGATTATATGGAAAGTCAAATACCGAGTAATATCGAAGATACAGAATTTTTTAAAGAGAACGCAAATCTAGTAGATTTTTTTAACAACACTTGTAAAAAGCATCAAGGCAAAATAGCTTTTGAGAGCTTTGGCGTTGATATGTCTTTTGAGGAACTTTCTGAGCAGGCAAATTCTTTTGCTGCTTGGCTCAGTCAGAGTTATAAGCCTGGAGATAGAATCGCCGTTATGATGCCCAATATGCTGGCCTATCCGGTTATAGTTTATGGCGCACTGATGGCTGGCATTGTTGTTGTTAATATTAATCCACTATATACCCTAAGAGAGTTAGAGCATGTATTAAAAGACAGTGAGGCTAAGGTTCTACTTGTTTGGGAAGGGGTGGCACATGTCGTTGAAAAATCAGCCCTTGCAAGTGTAGAAAAGGTCGTGCTGACGACTGTTGGTGACCTTCTAGGATTTAAGGGAAAGATTATAAATTTTGTTGCTAGAAAGGTTAAAAAATTAGTGCCAAAATTCAATATAAACAGTGCTACAGGATTTCTTGATGCATTAAGTGAAGGATCCAAGGCCGAATTTAACGGTACCGATGTATCAATAAATGACACCGCTTTTTTACAGTACACTGGCGGTACAACTGGAGTATCCAAAGGTGCAATACTGACCCATCGAAATATTCTTGCAAACATTATTCAAGCCTTTTTCACTATCGATCCAGAGATGTATGAAAGCTCTGATAATGAGCAAAGAGTTGCAATATGTCCGCTACCTCTTTATCACATTTTTGCGCTTACTGTTCACAACTTTATGTTGTTTCATATTGGTGGAAAGAGTGTTCTTGTAACCAATCCAAGGGACCTCAAAACTTTTATCTCTATTCTGAAAAAGCATAAGTTTCATATGATTTCTGGTGTCAATACGCTTTATGAAGCGTTACTAAATAGTGACGGTTTTAAAGATTTAGATTTTAGTAATTTGATTATGTCCTTAAGTGGTGGAATGGCAGCATTGGATACAACTGCGAAGAGATGGCTTGAAGTCACAAATTCGATTGTTTGGCAGGCCTACGGTCTCACAGAAACCTCGCCTCTAGTGAGTGTACCTGATTACCGACAAACCGAGTTTACTGGCTCTGTAGGCTTGCCTGCAGCCTATACTGAAGTTGAGATTCGTGATGAAAATAATCAAGCAATTAGTGAAGTTAACGAGCCTGGGGAGTTGTGCGTACGCGGTCCTCAAGTTATGAGCGGTTATTGGAAATCTGAAGATTCAGGTTTAGATGAGAACAACTGGTTTAAAACCGGTGATATTGCTAGAATAGATGAAACGGGTAATATCTTTATTGTTGATCGCAAAAAAGACATGATTCTAGTCTCTGGATTTAACGTTTATCCGAATGAAGTCGAAGCTGTAGTCAATGAGCATCCTGCCGTTTTAGAGTGTGGTTGCGTCGGCGTGAAGGATGAAAAATCTCAAGAAGCCGTAAAAGTCTATATCGTCTTACATGAGGGACAAAATACTACTGAAGAAGAAATCATTACTTTCTGCCGTGAAAAATTGACAGCATATAAAGTTCCTAAACAAGTCGAGTTTATTACTGAAATTCCAAAAACGAATGTCGGTAAAGTTTTAAGAAGGGAACTCAAAGATAACTCTTAACTTTCAAAATTCGTAAGTATTAATTTGAATCTAATAAATAGTCATTTTTCTTACGATTATTTATTAGAGGATTAAAAATGAAGCAATACCCAGTAAACCTTAAGATTGATTACCAAGAGACATCAAAGAAATCAACCGCTTTTATTAGAGTAGTGTTGATAATTCCAGTTTCTATTATCCTTACTCTTATTTCGTCTTACACAGAGGCTTTATCAATTGCAATTGCTTTAATGATTCTTTTTAGAGAAAAATACCCAAAGTGGTGGTTTGACTGGAATCTAGCGCTTACTAAATTCTGGCTTAGAATTGCTGCCTATGGTTTGTTAATGACAGATGAATATCCTTCAACTGACCATGAGCAGGCAGTCAATGTTGATATACCTTATCCAGATGTTAAGAAAGACCTGAATAGGTGGATGCCACTTGTGAAATGGATTCTAGCTATCCCACACTTTATCGCTTTATTGCTTATATTTATTGTTGTTATTGTTTATAGTGTTTTTGCTTGGTTTGCGATTCTATTCACAGGGCGATACCCAAAAGGCATATTTGATTTTGTAGAAGGCTTCTTGCGTTGGTCATTAAGGGTTAATGCTTACGTATTTTTGTTGACAACTGATGAATATCCTCCCTTTAGACTTAGAAAATGAAAAAGTTACTTTGGAATCCTAGTGCGAACGAAATAAAAAATACCCAGGCATGGGGATTCATGCAAGAGGTCAATCAAGAGT
>CAZSHL010000111.1:0-4264 GCA_964606585.1 uncultured Piscirickettsiaceae bacterium | reverse complement strand
CTTATTTAACCCTGTGCTCTATCTCGTTAGTGGTTTCCGTTGGAGTTTTTTTGAGATTTCCGATGTTAGTGTTGGAATCAGTTTAATGATGATAATTGTTTTCTTGAGCGCATGTGTCGGAGTTGTGGCTTGGATATTTCAGTCAGGCTACAAACTAAAACAATAGATTTCTATTTCATTTACTAATGATTAGGATTACCGACATTTTTATTTACCCGGTTAAGTCACTTAAAGGTATCTCGCTTAATGAAGCTGAGACTAGTCTTCGTGGATTTAAATATGACCGTGAATGGATGATTACAGATAGTAATTATCAGTTTCTAACGCAACGCGAGATTGAATCAATGGCAACCATTACTGTCAGTATTAATAGCAATTGCTTAATGTTACAATCAAAAGATGGCGATGAACTTAAGGTTAGTCTAAATGTAAAAAAGGCTGAGACGCTTAATGTGACAGTTTGGGATGATACTTGTGAAGCCCATGATGAGGGTGAGGAAGCCTCATACTGGTTAACCGATAAGCTCGGATATTGGCAAGGAAAAACATTGAGGTTGGTTAGATTTTACTCTGATCATAAACGTCCAGTGCCTGCAGAATACTTGCATGGTCGTCAGGCAGAAAGTGCATTTTCGGATCAATTCCCCTACCTCATAACTTCCTGGAAGTCACTAAATAAATTAAATGAAGGGCTCAGTGAAAATGGTAAACAAGAGGTTACAATGAATCGTTTTAGACCCAACATAGTCGTTAGTGATATAAGTAATATTGAAAAAAAGACTGCAATCGACCTAGTATGTCAAGATGGTCAATACGAGTTCGGATTAAGGAAACCTTGTAAGCGCTGCAAAATCACTACAATAAATCAAGACAATGGAGAAATCATTGATTTTAAAGAACCACTTCAAACGCTAACTTCTTTAAAGTTTGGTGGAGATATTTATGGCGCATATTTTGGGCAAAATGCTATTTTACTCTCAAACCATGACTGTATAGTCAGCGTGGGTGATACTTTGCTAACACAGGTAAAACTGAAAAAAACTAGTCTGAACTAGTTCTCCAAAGAAATTGCACTGAACTGACTTTCTTGCTTCCAAGCGTGACCATAAATAACTTCATAAGTTACAGGTAGCTTGCCATCCTGACGAAAATTTTCATACATTTCAATCATCTTGTTAAATTTTGTTTTTCCTGTCAAAGATTTTGAGCGATTGTGAACTGTTTGTGCACCAATACCTTTTAATTCATGCATTAAATCGATTACCTTATTGTATGTAAGAGTAAGTTTTTCCATTTCCATTACTGGGCTTTGGAATCCGGATTGAAGCATCTGATCGCCAATATCATGCATATCAACAAAATTATTGACATGTGGCTGGTTATCAACAACCGACCAACTTTTTTTTAGCTCTTTAAGTGTGTCAGGGCCAAATGTTGAGAAAAAAAGTAACCCCTCAGATTTTAGTACCCTAACGCATTCGTCAAAAAGAGTTTTGAGGTCTGGACACCACTGCATCATCAGGTTGGATACAAGAAAGTCTACACTGTTATTGGTAAAAGGGAGTTGGTAAGCATCGGCACAAAGTCTTGATTTTTGACTATTGGTAACTAAAGATTGTTGCGCAAAATCTATACAAATTAACTTTGAATTTGGATATTTTTTTACAATTTTTGAGCTTAAAAATCCTGTTCCCGAACCTAAATCAACGATTATTTTTGGATTAATCGATAAAACATTAAATTTTTCTGTAAGTCTTGTTGCAATCTCGTTTTGAAGATAGGCGTTATCATTGTATTGAGCTGAGGCTTTATTGAATGTTGTCCTTACTCTAGACATGACGCTAGTTGATTTGAGATCTCTTTCATTAAGTCAAAATATTGTTCTGAACCTGACTCAAGTTTAACACCTAATATGTCAACACTATAGGCTTTTATATCAAGACCTTCTGTCAAAATATTTATCTGTTTAGAAGTATTTTCAGGGCCATAAATTAGACATCTAGTTTTTTCATTTTTCATTTTATTCTTAGCCTTTAAAACCCTATTTATACTTAAACGGGCGCCATGAAATGGTGCAATAATAACCGGTTTATTCAAATCAAAGTTTTTCTCAAAGTATTGCAATATGTCTGCATATATTGCAAAAGGAGTTGATTTTATTGGTTCCAGTTGGAACTGTATTTTCTCTTCTAATTGGTTGAGTTTTGATTCTAGTTCAAGGTAGTTAGTTTCATATTGCTCTTTGTTGCTAGGATTGATTCTAACTAATCTCTGTTTTATTTTCTCTGCAATGATTTGGACATTGTTAACATCGAGCCAAAGGTGTAGGTCTTTATTATGTTCAGCATGTGCATCATCCTCATCATCTTTTCTGAAATTATAAAGTTGAAGTTCCTTAATTTCGCTTAAATTCAGACGATTATTTTGATCTACATTTCGAATAACCTTACTTAAACCTATTTCAAAACTATCTCCGATGGTAATCAAAAGATCTGCATTAGATAGAAGTTTTAACTGGGAAGGCTTTATATGGAAGGCATGTGCAGACTCATTAGAATTCAGTAAAAGTTGAGGTTTAGATACTCCAACCATAAGAACTGAGACAATTGAGTGTATAGGCTTAATACTGACAACAACGTTGGTTGTGTGTTGGGTCGCATTAATATTGATTGATATTAGCAATAACAATCCAAAAAGAAATCGACGATTCATAATAATTTCAACAATAAAGAGCTGAAAATTATACTTTAATTATTGATATTTTCATGGGCTAGTTTTCACAAATGACTATTGCTCTAGTGGGTGCAGGATAGCCCTCGATAGTTAATGAAGAATCATCAGGGTCTAGAAAATCTTCCAAAGAGGCGCTATTTTCACCAATCCAGTTTGTTCTACGTTGTTCTTGTATTGTTGTTTTGCAAACATTAACTACTTTTATGTTATGAAAATTAGCCTTTAACAACCAGGATTTAAGTGTTTCAATGCTTGGAAGACAATAAACATTTCTCATTTTGGCATAACGCTTTTCAGGAATGAGTTTATAGCCCTTTTTTCCTTTAACTACAAGCGTTTCAAGGATAAGCTCTCCATTTTTTGCCATCATTTTCTTTAAATCCTTCAAATGCGATATGTGGTCTCTTTGGTGATACAAAACACCCATAGAAAAGACAGTATCAAATAGCGCTGCTTTTGCCATTTCTTCTAGTCTTAATGGTAAAAGTTGTATATTTTTTGGTAATTCGACTAAAGATTTTAGAGATTCAAATTGATAGTTATAAAGTAAAAAAGGTTCAATACCTAGAACATACTTTGCATCTTCCATAGCCATCCTTAGGCTAAAGTATCCATTGCCTGCGCCAATATCGAGAATCTTTCTTCCTTTTAGTGGTTGGATATGGTTAATTAACCGTTGCCACTTCATATCGCCTTGCCATTCACTTTCAAGCACAATGTCATTAAATATAAACGGACCTTTTCTCCAAGGTTTAAGTAATTGAAGCATTGATAGGAGAGTATCTCTGCCGATACTTTGGTTTTTGATTTTAATATACTGAGTTTCTAATTCAATATCTCCCTTAGGAAAAGCATTTAATAATTCTATTGCTTTATTCCATTTAGGAATATTGCCATTATTTGTATAAAAATTTTCATTACTTTTTTTGAGCCATTTTTGTGAGGTTTTGTTGTCAATAAAATCACTAAAAAAAGGTTTAGTTAAGTGCTTCATAAATTCATAATTAAATCGTTGTTATATAAAAACAACTAGCTGTGTCTTTTTCCTAAAAAACACTGGCTATTTTAGATAAGTAGTATAAAATAAAAGTGTATTTTTACAATTAACTTTTTCTTAACAGGAGATGCCCGTGATTAGAAAATTAATTAAATACTCCTTTATTCTCATGTTAGCAACCAATGTATTGGCAGGTGGAGATGACCGTGATGAACAGGGAAATATTGAGGAGGAGATAGCAGCATTCGAAGCCCAGCTTGAAGCTGAACTTGCAGCCCAAGAAATGATGGCTGAAATCCAAGCTGAAATGGAAGCAGCTGAACGTCTCGCAGAATTCCAAGCAAAACTGGAGGCAGAGAAAGCTGCCGCTGCTGCATCAACTGCAGCCTATCAGTCACAGCTTGAATATGATAAAAAAGTTGCCGAGCTGATGGAGCAGTTAGCTCTAGAAAAGGAATTGGCAGCTTTCGAAGCACAATTGGAAGCAGAACTTGCCTCTGAAGAAATAATGGCTGCAATTCTTGCCCAAGAAGC
>CAZSHL010000110.1:0-4282 GCA_964606585.1 uncultured Piscirickettsiaceae bacterium | reverse complement strand
TTCACGAAATACTTCATTACCATTAGAGTCATAAATCAAAATACACTCAATCTCACTCTTTCGTAATATCTCAAAGAGGTCATCTAAATTTTCTGCATCAAAACTTAAAGTAGCGGTATCATCACCAACAAGATAAAACACATTATAAGTTTGCATTTTTTACTGAACAACGATAACCATTGCTGGCCTAATAAGTCGGTCATTGAGTGTAAAACCAACCTTAATAACCTCTAGTACAGTATTTGACTCTTTTTCTGGCATTGGGACCATTGTGACTGCTTCATGTTTTTCAGGATCAAACTTTTCTCCAACAGGATTGATTTCTTCCACTCCGAACTTCTCTAGAGTCGATGTAAATATCTTATTGGTCATTTCAAGGCCTTCAACTGTATGTTCGAGGGTTGCTTTTTTTTCATGAGCTGTTTGAATGCCCAAAGATAGTGAATCTTTTACCTCTAACAGAGCCTTAACAAAACCATCTAATGCATACTTATGCGCATTTTCTATATCTTTTGCTGTTCGTCTTTTAAGGTTTTCCATTTCAGCCTGCGAACGGAGCACAGCCTCCCAGTTATCTTTAGCTGATTTTTGTGCTTCAGCAAGCTGAGACTCCAAATCAACAGCCTCTTTGGACACCTTTGATTGGGGCTCTTTGCCTTCAGTAGGCTCTATTTTTGGTTTTTTTTGTTCTTTCTTTTTTGTCATTTTTTTACGCAAAATAATGTATATTTAACTCGATATGTAGTCATTAATTCAAATAATTCAAGACTTATGTTTAATACTATTGGTGTTATTACTAAACCCCAAGATTTTACCAGTGAAGAAACTGCACGGGAGCTTAGTGCGTTTCTTCGCAAACAAGGCGCCACATTAGTTGAAGACCATGAACAAATAGCAAAGAACGCTGATTTAATTATTGTTGTTGGTGGAGACGGGACAATGCTTAATACCGCTAGAACATATGTTGATTTCAATATTCCAATTTTAGGGGTTAATCTAGGTAGGCTAGGCTTTTTAGCAGACGTTTCAGTTGACGACATGATCTCTGTTGTTAGTAATATTTTAGATGGAGAGTTCATTAAGGAGAAAAGAGCTTTGCTTTCTTGCCAGATAGAAAGAGAGGGTCGAATGCTATCACAGCATTTTGCATTCAATGACGCAGTAATCCATCGAAACGACACCCCTAAAATGATTGAGCTCCAATTGTTCGTTGATGGAGACTTTGTAACCAATCATCGAGCTGATGGAGTTATAGTCACAACCCCAACAGGCTCTACAGCATATGCTTTGTCAAGTGGTGGCCCAATTATGCATCCAAGTGTTAATTCAATTTGTTTGGTTTCTATATGCCCCCATACCATGAGTCATAGGCCAATGATTATTCATGGAGAAAGTGAAATTTTGATTCGACTACTGAATTCTGATGAGAGTGCAAATGCAAGCTTTGATGGGCATGCAAAGGAATCAATCGCGTTAGGAGATCAGCTGCGCGTTAAGCAGCATGAGAATTTTGTCCACCTCCTGCATCCAAAGGGATACGACTATTTTGAAATTATTCGGTCAAAGCTTCACTGGGGCCGCCAAGTTTAAATATTGACGGCATGCTAGAACAGTTATCAATAAAAAATTTAGTTGTTGTTGAGGAATTAATTGTAGAGTTTCAAGATGGGATGACAGTGATAACCGGCGAAACTGGCGCAGGTAAGTCGGTTATTGTGCAAGCATTAAATCTAGTAAGCGGTTGTCGAGCAGACGCATCACTAGTTCGGCACGGTAACGATAAAGCTGAAATTATTGCAATCTTTCAACTTAGGGATAATCCCAATCTCTTGTCTTTGCTTGAAAGTTGTGATTTAGAGTCTGGTAAGGAATGCATATTAAGACGCATCATTAGCTCTGATGGACGCTCTAGAGCATATATCAATGGCAGTTCGGTGCCGTTAACTATACTTAGAGATGTTGGCACTCAGTTAATCGATATACATGGTCAGAATGAACACCAGTTGCTTCTGAGAAGTAACCAACATCGTATCTTGCTTGATGATTTTGCCGAGACTCATAGTCTGTGCGAAGACGTGAATAAGATAGTTGCTGAATACAATAAGGTTAGCAATGAAATTGAGCTAATTAGTAATACTAATGAACAAACACGTGCACAAAAAGAGTTACTTGCATATCAGCTCAATGAGCTTTTAGAGAGTGAATTAGAGCAAGATGAGTTAGATAACATTGAACAAAATTATAAGGTGTCGAGCAATGCAGGCTTATTAATAGAAAAAATTTCTGATGTGCTCGATTCCTTGGAAAATGAATCCGGTGCCAATGAATTATTGATTAGGGCTGAAAATGTTGTAGCAAAAGCAAGCGAAGTGGATTCGAATTTAGACTCAGTAAGCTCATTATTTTCTAGTGCACAAGTCCAAGTTCAAGAGGCAATTTATGATTTAAGAGATTACTTAAGCAATGTCAGTGGAGGGCAGGAGAATATTATTGAGCTAGAAAAAAGAGTCAGCCACCTGCATGATTTAGGGCGCAAACATAATTGTCAAATACCTGAACTTCTGAGAGTGCAACAAAACATTCAAGACTCTTTGAAAGAGCTCGACATATCAAGCGGTAGAGCCGAAGATTTAGCCACGCAAAAACGTCAGCTTGAATCACGCTATCTGAGTAGAGCAAAAAATCTATCGAAACAAAGAAATCAAGCGAGCAAAACGCTCTCAAAAAAAGTGACAGATTTAATGCAGAAATTAGGCATGCCTGGGAGTGAAATAATATTTAGTTTAAATAGAGTTAAAGAGTCAATTAGATTACATGGCCAAGAAGATATTGTGATCCAAGTCAAAACAAATATTGGGCAAGATTTAAAGCCATTAAATAAAGTTGCTTCAGGCGGAGAACTATCGCGAATTTCATTGGCACTCTCGGTAGTAACGAGCAATTCGGAGCTTGCTCCAAGTATCGTTTTTGATGAAGTAGATGTTGGCATTAGTGGGTCAGTTGCAGAGGTTGTTGGAAGGCTGCTTAGAAAACTATCTGACAGATATCAGATACTCTGTATAACACATCTTGCTCAAGTGGCTGCGCAAGGTTATGAACATAAGAAGGTCACAAAATCCCAAAAGAAAGGCGCCACTTATGCCCAAATTGAAACCCTTAATACGAAACAAAAAACTGACGAAATTGCCAGGATTATTGGTGGGATTAAAGTCAGTGAGAAGGCGAGAATTGCGGCAGCAGAAATGATAAAAATGAATGCGTGAATTTTTTTCGATTTAATGTTTAATTTAAGTGGTCACATATTAGGGAAATCGCGCTTGACTACAACATATAAGATTGTATAATATTCGCTTTGTGTATGGAAGAGTAGTTGTAGAAATCGAGTGAAATCAACGAGCTCACTAATTCAGTTAGTACTACTTTCTATAACTGTTTCAATCTTTGCCATTTATGGCTCTGGATTTGCAGCCCTGTATGGAGCTTTAGTGAGTTTGGGCAATACTTGGTTGTTTGAAAGATATTTGCGCAAACAAAATGCATTAGTTGATGCTGATGCACAAAAGAGCTTTAAGATGGCTATCAAGAGTAGCGTGCTGAGGCTTTTGACCCTGATGGCTTTAATTATATTTGGGATTGGGGTTTTAGAGTTAGAGTCACAGCCTCTTATTGTGAGTTTGGTTGTGGGATTGATTGGTTTTATATTGGATAGATTAAGGCAGAAATAATGGCAAGCGGCGAATTAACTTCTGGAGCTTATATTAAGCACCATTTACAGAATCTAACTTATGGCAAATTTCCTGATGGTCATTGGGGTTTTGCTCATAACTCAATTGAAGCCAAAGAGATGGGCTTTATGGCTTTTCACCTTGATACCCTTGGTTTTTCTTTTTTATTAGGCGCTTCTTTCTTGTTTTTATTTGCCAAAGCAGCGAAACGAGCATCTATTGATGCACCATCTGGCTTTCAAAATTTTGTAGAAAGCGTAATTGATTTTATTGATGAAAATGTTAGAGGTTCTTTTAAAGGCAAGAACCCCTTGGTAGCTCCCTTGGCGCTAACAACCTTTATTTGGATATTTTTAATGAATGTAATGGATTTAGTGCCCGTTGATTGGCTGCCAGTTTTAGCTCAAAAAATTGGTGGATTATTTGGTGCAGACCCTCATCATGTATATCTAAAAGTTGTTCCAACAACCGATCCAAATGCCACATTTGGCATGTCAATTGGAATTTTTCTTTTAATTCTGTATTACAGTATAAAAGAAAAGGGGGCTGGCGGCTTT
>CAZSHL010000109.1:0-4335 GCA_964606585.1 uncultured Piscirickettsiaceae bacterium | reverse complement strand
AGAGGTGCCGTTTATTAGACCGGCAAATTTATCCGACGATCATACTACAGTAGCGCCTGTTATAGACCATGCTATTAAATTATTGTCTCAAAATGGTTGTGATATAGATGAAGTATGTTGTATTTATGCAACTGCACCATTTATTAAGCCTTCTGATATAAAAATTGGGTTGCATAAGTTGCAAAATCTTGAGTGTGATTTCAGCTTTTCAGTTTGCAGTTATCAGTTTCCAATTCAAAGGGCTTTTAGTATCTTAGGAGAAGTTGGAGTCAGCATGTATAGACCAAACGATTTTAATGTAAGATCTCAAGATCTTGAAGAAGCGTATCATGATGCAGGTCAATTTTATTGGGGATATCCAAGCTCTTGGGGCAAAGATGTTAAAATGTTTTCTGATAGATCTGCACCCGTTATTTTGCCACGTTATCGTGTTCAGGACATTGATACTATTGAAGATTGGACAAGAGCAGAATTATTGTTTGAAACTATTAATAAGTCAAACTTAAAATAAATATATTAATTTTGTAATGACAGATAAATACGGAAAATCCTTAGTAGATCTTTTGCAACATAAAAGGTCTTTTTTTGACTCGAATGATGACTTGTTGAGTGAATTAACAAGCATTAATGACATATATGTAAAACAGCCAAGAAGAAAAAATTGTAAAAATTGTAACTTTAAGTTGCTTGGGAGTTCATTTGTAAAACAAAATGTAAAGTATGTAATCTGTCAAAAATGTGGACATCTTAATGGGTCCTATGAAGATACTGACGCATTTTGTTCAGCAGTTTATACAGAGGATGATGGACAGAAATATGCTAGCAACTACAATGTTGAAAATATTGCAGAATATAACAAAAGAGTTTCTGATATTTATTTGCCAAAAGTAAATTATCTAAGAAAATCACTATCAACTATTGAAAAAAATCCAGAATTACTTAGTTATGTAGACTTTGGGGCTGGATCTGGTTACTTTCTATCTGCAATGAGAAAAGTTGGTTTGAGCAATTCAGTTGGATATGAAGTGTCAAAAAGTCAAACAAACATGGGAAATTCAATATTGGGAGATAAAACAATAATTTTGCATTCAAAAAAAGATACTATAAACATAATCAATTCATTAAATGCAGAAGTGGTTTCAATGATTGGAGTTTTGGAACATCTGCAAAACCCTAGAGAGGTTCTTTCTGCCCTCAAAAAAAATATAAATATTCGCTTTTTATTTTTGTCAGTTCCTACATTTAGTCCTTCAGTGTTCTTAGAGGCTGCATTCCCCAAGGCAATGCATAGACAACTTTCTGCGGGCCATACCCACTTATACACCGAAAAATCACTAGAATATATAATAAATGAGTTTGATCTAAATAAGGTTTCTGCATGGTGGTTTGGTACCGATATGATGGATTTTTACAGGTTTATTCGAACTTCTCTTAAGAGTAATAAAGACACACAAGAAATTGTAGAGGAATGGGGTAAATTTTTTATACCTTTGATGGACTCGATGCAGCTAGAAATAGATAAAAAACACCTTTCTTCAGAAGTTCATATGTTGTTAGAATTCTCCAACTCTTAATTATGCGTATACTTATTACTGGTGCGGGCGGATTGTTATCACCTTACTTAATCAGTTGTGCAAAGAAATATGGAGATGTTGTCACATCATCAAGAAACACTGGAGACTATCATTGCGACCTTTCTAATTTAAGTAAGGTTAAACAACTGATTAGCTCTGTAAGCCCAGATTGGGTTATTCATGCTGCAGGATACACTGATGTTGATGGATGTCAAAAAAACCAAGATAAAGCAAAAAAATCTAACTGTGACTCCGCTCTAAATATAGCCGAATCTTTACACCATAGTTCTTCACTTGTAATTATATCTACTGATCAAGTTTATCCAAATTGCGCTGGACCTCATTTGGAAGAAAATGTCGACCCTATTAATGTTTATGGATTGACTAAGCTAAATGGTGAAGAAGCAAGAGCAAAACATGATAGAACTGTAATCTTGCGAACAAGTTTTTTTGGCAAATCGTTAACCCCAAATAGAAAAAGTTTTGACGATTTTGTTAAAGAAAAGATTGAAGCAAGTTCAGAATTATTTTTGTTTTCAGATATATTATTTTCTCCATTACATATGAAGACGTTATCCTATTTTGTTATGTTGGTTCTGAAAAATGGTATTTTTGGAGTTTATAACCTAGGATCTAGAAATGGGTTTTCAAAATCAAAATTTGGAATTGAAGTTGTGAAGATGTTTAATCTTCCTTCTGAAAAGATAAAGATTGTGAATTCTGACAAAATATCGAATAGAGTAGTAAGACCTAAAGATTTAAGATTAAATGTTAAAAGAATAGAAAAGAAACTTGGAATAAGAATGCCAACATTAATTCAGGAAATTAAAAAAATATGAATCCAATTGTTAATATATGTAACACAAATATTGGGTTAGGTTACCCTACTTATTTTATAGCTGACATTGCTGCAAACCATGATGGTGATATAGAAAGAGCCAAAGATTTGATATATATGTGTGCAGAATCTGGTGCAAATGCCGCTAAATTTCAAAACTTTCAGGCAAGCACAATTGTTTCTGATTATGGCTTTAAAAATATGAAGAGCAAAACTTCTCATCAATCAACATGGTCTAAAAGTGTTTTCGATATATATAAAGATGCTTCAATACCGTTGGAGTGGTCTTCTATTTTGAAAGAAGTTTGTGATGAAGCTGGTATTCATTATATGACATCTCCATATGATTTAGACTACATAGATCAATTATCTAAATATGTTTGTGCATGGAAGCTTGGGTCGGGTGACATAACTTGGCATGAGATGATAGATAAAATGTCTAGGGATGACAAACCATTAATTATTGCAACTGGCGCATCAGATATGAAAGAAGTTACTATGGCTGTAGATATAGCAAATAAGAACTCAGAAGATATCATTTTAATGCAATGCAATACAAATTACACTGCTTCTATCGAGAATTTTAAGTATATATCTTTAAATGTAATAAAGCTTTATGCCAAGAAATTTCCTAATTTAGTTATTGGCTTATCAGACCATACTCATGGCCACTCAACAGTTCTTGGAGCGGTTACTTTAGGAGCTAGAGCAATTGAAAAACATTTTACTGATGACTGTTCTCGAATAGGGCCGGATCATAAATTTTCCATGGATCCTGTATCATGGAAAGATATGGTTTATGCCACTAGAGAACTTGAATCAGCATTGGGCGAAACAGAAAAAAAGGTAATGGATAATGAGAAAGAAACCATAATTGTTCAGCGACGTTCTCTAAGAGCAAACGTAAGTATGAAGACTGGAGATGTGATAACAAGAGAGTGCGTTGTAGAACTTAGACCGTGCACTAAAGATAGTCTACCTCCATATAAAATTAATAATATTTTAGGACAGACTCTTATTAATGATATTAGCCAAGGTGCATGCATAACTGAAGATGATATTAAAAAATAATGTTGGAATAATAATTCCTGCATACAATGAAAGCAGCACTATAAATAAAGTTATATTAGAGTCTTTACATTATGGAAGGGTAATTGTTGTCAATGATGGATCGACTGACAAAACACGTAGTATTTCTGAGTCTAGTGGAGCAATTGTTATCTCACATTCGGTAAATAAAGGTTATGACCAGTCAATTTTGACTGGAATAAATAAGGCATTGAAAATGGGCTTAGAGTACGCTATAACAATTGACGCCGATGGACAGCATAATAATAAAGACTTAAGTTTGATTTTAAAAATGTTTAATGAAGATAATTATGATATGGTTATTGGTATTAGAAAAAAACCTGCTAGATTTGCTGAATTCTTATTTAATTGCTACATAAGATTAAAGTACAATGTGCACGATATTTTATGCGGACTTAAGGGTTATAAACTAGAGAAAATTAAAAATATAAATTTTAATAAACAGGCTGAAAATTCTGTTGGCACTGAAATTCCACTTGTATATTTAAGAAGTAAGCATAAGGTTGGCGAACTTCCAATAGAGATTAACATGCGTATTGGAGAATCAAAATATGGCCGTTTAATAAAGTCTAATACCATGATAATTTCAGCACTTGTTAAAGTTATTAGGCATGATTTTGTTCAGTTGCTTAGAGGTAGTTAATGAAGTCAATTGTCACAGGAGGGGCTGGTTTTATTGGCAGTCATTTAGCTGATTTCTTAATAGAGTCAGACTATGAAGTTGTTGTAGTCGATAATCTTAGTATTGGCAGACTTGAAAATATCAGCCACTTATTGGAACATTCCAAATTTACTTTCCTTCAGGCCGATATTACTGATTTTGATGCAATAGAA
>CAZSHL010000108.1:0-4509 GCA_964606585.1 uncultured Piscirickettsiaceae bacterium | reverse complement strand
CAATAGCTCCACCTTCCTTCAAAACCTCAATAGCACCATTAAGTGCGTCTGAACCACCTGTCTTGCGGTCTACTGGAATGACGCCAACTCGCTTGAAAACCAATCTCCTAACAGCTCCGTCAAAATGTTCTTTTTTTGACATATATGAGATTGGGCGCTTAACGGCCGTCATGATAAATGCAGGATCTATATGTGACAAATGATTGGCAGCGATAATCAACGGCCCATCTACCGGAATTTTGGCTCTGTCAAGATATCTTGGTCGAAACATGATGCGCAGAAACGTACCAAGAGTTAATCTGGTAGTCATGTATGACAGTGGTTCTCGACCAGCCATAATTAGACTGACAAAGGACTGTGATTTATAGTCTTGGGGTTTTATAGAATCTAAACCAGTGATTGCTCTTCAAGAACAACAGTCTGAACCTCAGACAAACTATTCAGGGCATCCTCAACTTCAGTTGCGAATCCCTCTCTGTCTATACCCATTATAACTATTATAATGGCATTAAGTCCAAAAGCAAAAGGTTGGATTTCATGAGCTCCAAGGCTCGCATCCTCTGGAATAACACTAGGTATCGACTTAACAATTGCATCTGAATTTGAATCTGGTGATTCAGGCATCAATCTATACTTCAGGGCGACTTCTCCCATAAGGTCATCTCCTCGAGGGGCGTTTAATTAATTTGGCTTAACTGTAAGAAATATTATTAAGTAGGGCGCAAAATGGCAACTGAGCAGTATGGCAATAGATGAAGATTATCTTTCGAGTTATGAGAAGGTTGCAACTTATGATGGAGAGAACCAACCTATCCAAATTTATGCCAAGGATCAATCCGCCTATGGCGGAATAGGAAGTGACAAACTTGGTGTTTGGGGTGAAGTCGTTGGTGTTGATTTCGACCTATGTGTCGCTGATGGTGCTTGTATAGATGCGTGTCCAGTTGAAGTATTCGAATGGATAGACACACCTAATCATCCAGAATCTGATAAGAAGGCAATAATGATAAGAGAAGAAGAATGTATCATATGCAGAGCGTGCGAATCTGTTTGCCCTGTCGAAGCAGTTCTTATTACTGAAGACTGAATAGGCACTGCATGGAAACTCCTGAACTACGAGTTGGTGGATGGGAAAAAGAAGGTAGAGGTAAATGGTTCAAAAGGATATTTTCATTGATTCTTATTTCTTTGCTTGGTTTTCTAATTATTGGACCTGCTTTAGTTGAATATCAAAGTGCGGATCCTGAAGATTCAACGTATCTAGAAGCTGGCCTATGGAATGGACCCTTTGAAATTGAGACTGTAAAAGAGTTCAATGGTCACCTAAAAATTCTAAGCCAAAAATACGAAACTACGGATAGCGCATCAGGTAAATTAGTTGTTTTGTCAATTAGTTCTCTATTAAACTTAGAGCCTCAGATTAGTAGAATAGTTCAAGATAAAGTAAAGGCAGAAGCTGAGAACGAAGGGCTAATACTCGTTGGAAAGGGTGTAGTTCATAACAGTGGAGATGATGGCTTGCATCCAAGTGCAACAATTTATCAATGGGATGCAAAAGCTGAAGCCTCAAGTTTTTTTGAAAAGGGAGAGGATATCATAGTCAAAGCGATTTTCTGGACACCCTACAGAGGAATGGTTTCTATTGATGGTGGATTTCAAACAATAATTTGCATAGCATTTAGCACTAATCCAACAACTATAAATCAGGCTGTTGAAATTGTCAAGAACGTCGGCTAGAAAGTATTATGAGATTTTGTCCCAAGTGTAAAGCACTAATGATGCTAAATAGAGAGACCAACAAGATGGTTTGCAAAAGGCCTAATTGTGGACACAATGAACCAAATAATAAAAAAGCAGAAATAACTACTAAAGAAAGAATTGAAAGAAAAATAGTTGTAACTGAAGGTATAGAAGGGACACTACCAACTACCAAAATAATATGTGAAAAATGCAAACACAATGAAGCTACCTGGGTTATTAGACAAACCAGAGCTGCCGACGAGCCCTCGACTAGAATTTACCAATGCACAAATTGTAGACACAAGTGGCGGGAATACTAAACTAAGCGACCATTGGATTCCAAAATTTTATTCTTGAGATACGAGATTAGTTCATCTTTCAACTCAGATGACCTATTGATGTCTGGTGCATGGCATATTAATTCTAGTGCATTGCGTAATGACTCTTCGCCACCTATAGTCCGTAAAAAAATCATCGATAAATGAACTGATTCATCCAAACTAGATTTTGCTGAGTGATAAATTATAGAGCGTAAATTATCCTCTTTAAAACTACTTAGATGCATTCCCGGTAACTTGCTACATATGTTTGTTAACTTGTTTACTGTTAAACCTTCTACGTTTATGGAGGTGTGTGAGGTGTGGTCCTTATGCTCTAAACGCAATTCACCATGTTCATTCTCGGTAATCTCATATGGTTCAATATAACATCCTAAAAAGTTTGTCTCAATGTCACCAAGCCATGAGGTATAGGACCTGCCCACTTCATCCTGATATTGAACTATCATAGCTACGCGTGTAAAGGTTCGATTAACGGGATCAAATGTGAAAACGGGAGAGTATGATTCATTCTTATCTAAGTAATCTAAACGTATTATTCCAGATAGTGGGTCTATTAAATTAAGGCCACTACCTTCTATCTTAATCCTTAAAAAAATGTTGCTTAATGAACCTTTAGAAGCATTCTTTAGATTGAGGCCAAGTGCTACTCTATCTTTGCATGTGAAATTTAATGAATCCAGAATAATGTGATCTAGGTTGTCAGAATAATCTACAAATGCCATGTGATTGTCAATTTTACTCGCAATTAATTTTTGTTTTTCATGACGAATCTCTGCGCTTTGTTGATATGTTGCTAAAAAATTACGTGGCTGATTATCTAATTGACCTGTTTCCAACCATTCGATAATCAAATCTTTAACATTAGATTCCAAAGATCTCACATCATTTTTAGCGCTTTTAATCAAACCTCTTATATTTATTATCTCTTCGGCTACCCCTTTCTTGGCTTCTTTCAAAAAATGTTGAATGAATGAAGTTTGCGTTTCCTTACTACCCTCCGGTTCCTCAGATTTGTATTGATCTAATTTAACTGACATGAACATAGCACGTTCTAAAATATCATTCAATTCTGAAACATCATTTAAATCCCTATGTAATGAATAATAAACATACAATTGTGGTACCATCTCATCCGTTTGTGCACCTTGAAGGCCTAATTGTTCCATAAAGTCGGGTAGGCCATCTAAATAACCAACATGACGCTGGTGAAGATTCACTAGGCGCTTGTTCACAGAAGTTATTATGTTAAAAGACTCCTTGATGAGGCTAAATTTACCAGACTGAAGCGATTTGGCTTTATCAATATCGTATTTAACACGATTAAGATTCCCCTCATAAACTAAAACCTTAGAAATTAAATTCTCTGATTTATGGAGTTCCTCATCGAAGGTTGTTCTCAAAAAACCTTCGTTCTGAAACCAATGAAGCTTAGTCTCTGATGCAACAACTACGTCTCCGCCATAACTAGGAAAAGAAAACTCGATGATTTTTTCCCTAGCTTGATGAGACCAAGCCTGTTTACCCTTATGATCAATAATGTGAAATACACTGTTAGAAAAGACGCCTGCCATTTTGCCTGATTCTAAACTAAATGCCCCCAGAAGATTTTCTTTGGAGCGATATGTCCAAATTTCCTCCCCATTGCGATCCTGACAAACTAAGGACTTTGAATCTGATGTGAAAATGTGTTTTATTCCATCATTTGAAAACGATACATTTGTTATAATCTTGCCTTCTCTTCGCCATAACTCAAGCCCCCCATATGAGAAAGCATACATCGTATCTCCTGATACTGTTATAAAATAATTTTCCGTACAATAAACATCGGAATATACTGTATCAGATTTCAAGTCAAACAATTTGCCATCTAGTTCAAGAATGAACAAGCCCGAATCAGTAGAAATCACTATTTTCTTGTCTGGAGTAAATGAAAAGTTTACTATCTTACCATCGAAGATTGATTCCTGTATAACTTCGCCAAATCTGCCTATGATGCTCAGAGAATTATCATTTGATACAGCAATAAAGTCAAAATTAGGCATTGTGCTCAAAATGCTATTTTCATTAACCTTATCATACTCCCATTTTATCTGACCCCAAGAATCATAACAAATTAAATTTGTTGACGTTAGTGCAAGTATGGAATTTGAATTCTCAGAAACATAGATTTGTTTGCCTTTTTTCAAAGGTATGCTTTCCAGCAATTCTCGATTAGCAAAAACATCAATTGAAGACCCAGTGAGGGCTGCTACAATATCACCTTTCAAATCACAGGAGATGCCGATTATTTTATTGCTCACTGACTGACGAGCTAATAATTTTACTGGCTTCCATGAATCAAGCTTAACCGATGTACTTCTCAACATATCTCGTGTTTTGGCCTCAGAATAGTGGCACAAGAGTTAGGCTAAATAAGAAAAATGGGTGG
>CAZSHL010000107.1:0-4658 GCA_964606585.1 uncultured Piscirickettsiaceae bacterium | reverse complement strand
CTGTTCTTGGGGTTTGGGAATTAATGTATCTTGCTAGAACCTTAGGGCAAAGAGATTTCAGACACATGGAAATGCTCCTAACAGCTGCTATGATTTACTGGGCTCTAACTATCGTGCTCGAGGTGATTCAAGCTCGAATCGAAGAAAAATACAAACAAAAAAGTTAATGATGGATACAAAAATCAATATCCCAAATAACACTGAAATGACTCCAGTCATCTCTCTTAAGGGGGTTAATAAGTGGTATGGGGATTTTCAGGCTCTATCTAATATTGATCTAGAGATCAAACTCAAAGAAAAGATTGTTATTTGTGGCCCTTCCGGTTCAGGCAAATCTACTCTTATAAGGTGCCTTAACCGTTTAGAGGCTCACCAACAAGGAACAATTAATGTTAGCGGTATAGAACTCCATGAAAAAATGAAAAATATTGATGTTGTTCGCCAAGACATAGGCATGGTCTTCCAGAGCTTTAACTTATTCCCTCACCTAACAGTCATAGAAAACTGCATGGCTGGCCCTAATTGGGTTCGAGGTATTGAAAAAAGCGAAGCCAAAGAAAGGGCAATTAAAATGCTAGAACAAGTCAAAATACCAGAACAGGCCGACAAATATCCAGAACAACTGTCAGGCGGTCAACAACAACGTGTTGCGATTGCAAGAAGCCTATGTATGCAACCCAAAGTTATGTTATTTGATGAACCTACTTCAGCACTAGACCCTGAAATGGTTTCAGAAGTGTTGGATACCATGATTGAACTTGCAAAGAGCGGTATGACAATGATTTGTGTGACTCACGAGATGGGATTCGCTCGTCAAGTCGCAGATAGAATTGTATTTATGGCTGATGGTGAAATAGTGGAACAGAACTCACCAGAGGAGTTTTTTACCAATCCAAAACATGAACGCACTAAAGTATTTCTAGACCAAATATTAAAATAACGTACTAACCTTTCTTAAAATATTTTCTAAATACTTCAATAACAAACTCAATATCTTTTTCATTGATGCCCAAATGGCACACTAACCTACCTCTATCAAGACTTGCAATTCTTATATGATGATCGAATAGATATTGTTCCAAAGGTAAACGATCCTGCACTGGACAATTTACGAATAGCATATTAGTCTGGTTTTCACCATAATTCACTTCTAACTCAGAAATTTCAGCTAAACCCTGAGCCAAAAGCTTTGCATTGTCGTGGTCTTCTTGCAGTCTTGCGATATTATTATTAAGGGCATACATACCGCAGGCTGCTAAAACGCCAACTTGTCTCATACTACCACCAAGAATTTTTCTGATGCGCTTTGCTTTTGAAATTAGCGAATGACTACTTACAAGTATTGTCCCCGCTGGAGCTCCCAATCCTTTCGATAAGCAAATTGAAACGCTATCACAGTTTTTTGTTAAGTCCTTAGGGGATAGACCACTATGAATATGTGCATTAAATAAACGAGCGCCATCAAGATGGACAGTTAAACCTCTATTGTGTGCAGCATTTGCCAGGGCATCAATCTGCATTTGTGGTTGAGCTTTACCTGAAACAGTATTTTCTAGGCAAAGTAGCCTAGTGACAGCGTAATGAGGATCATCTTCTTTTATTTGCGCCATCATATCATCTAATACTAAACTTCCATTTTCATTCATATCAATAGGACAAATGCCAACACCACCAAGCACCGAAGCACCACGTGCCTCATATAAATTGGTGTGGTACTCACGCCCAATAAGTGCCTCATCGCCACGTTGACAATGCGAAAGTATTGCAGTTAAATTGCTCTGAGTACCACTTGGAAAAAATAAACTCTCCTCTTTACCTAACAATTCTGCTGCATACCTCTGTAGTTCCAATACTTCAAAATCCTCTTCATACACATCATCACCAAGTTTTGCATTTGGGATACTCTGGAACATACCTGAAGTAGGCAATGTAACGGTATCGCTTCTAAAATCGATCATTCTATCTTCTAAATTAGATGGTAATTTATCGCTGCTACTTTTCTTATAGTTGTTCATTTTCTTCTATGGTTGATATTCTGGGTAAGCCAACACCGCTACCAAGTGAACTCTAGGTTTTACTCCGCCGTTAAGCGCTGTGTGATAGCCGCGAGTATCAGTAAAATAGACTGAACCATCAGCTGGCAAATGTGTGCAATGATTATTAACGATAATTAATGCACCTGGATTCGTATAAATGGGTATATGAAGTCTAGGCTCAGGATCTCTATGCCAGGAATTGCAATTAAAACTATCTTTTTCTAATATTCGCACTCTTCCAATCGGGAATCGAGCTGTCAATTCCTGATGAATCGTTTCGAAATAGGTCCCCTTAAATACATCAACTAATTCAGTGAAAGCAGATTCATCAATCAATTCGTCTTTTGCAATCTCTTTATAGCTTTCATCTATTCGAGTATAGTACCTGCCAACTAAATCTTTATCGGCATCAACGGTGTAGTCTTTTCTTTGAGTCATTGCTAGGGCGTGAAATCCAGAAGCTGCAGTCTTAAATACAGATTTTGCTCTCACTTCATCAAGTGCTTGGCGAATTTTCTTAATGTCAAACTTAAGTTTAAGTCTAATTATATTTTCGTTACCTCTAAAAGAGGTAACGGAGTCTATATCAATCTTTCTATCGATATAAGTACTTAGTTCATTTTTATCTTCTATAACACCCATAAATTTAGCCTAAAAAGGTTTAACCACAGTAAGTATGATAATGCCAATAAGCAGAGGAAGAGGTAATTCATTAAACCAACGATAAAAAGTATCAGAACGAGTATTCCTATCCTCAGCAAAAACACTCACTAAATAACCACAGTAAAAATGATACGCGATCATGAGTCCCACTAAAACCAACTTAAATTTGAGCCAATACTGATTATTGTATGCCTCCCAGGCATAGCTTTGTGACATCCATAGCCCAAACACAGTTGTTATAACAAAGCTTGGCATCATAATGACTTTGTAGAGTCTTCTTTCCATAACCTTGAAACGCTCTATGCTGATTTCATCGTTAGCCATAGCATGATAAACAAAAAGCCTTGGAAGATAAAATATACCTGCCATCCAAGAAATCACACCGAAAACATGTATAGCCTTAAGCCAAAGCATAATAACTCCAAAAATATTCACATAATACCGTTTCAATTAGCTTTTATGTTTAGTATTACTGCAAGAAAATTAGTCAATAGACTATTAATGATTAGTATCTCTTGCTCTGTATTGCGTAGTAAAATTTGTCTACCAATTTATCTCAACTTTTTATGTTCAATTTATTTAAGAAAAATCAAGAAAAAGAAATAAATACTTCTTCTTCCAAGTCATCATTAAAGGAAAAGTTATTTAAATCAAAGCGGTCTCTTGGCGGCAACCTTGCCTTGTTATTGATTGGCAAGAAAAAAATTGATGATGATCTTTTAGATGAATTAGAAACATTACTGATTAGTGCTGATGTCGGAATTACGACAACAGATAAAGTTATTGAATCAGTGCGAAAAAAGACCTCAAGAAAATCTCTAAAAGATGAAAAAACCTTGTATGAAATGCTCAAAATTGAACTTGAATCACTTCTTACTAATGAAAGCGAGCTAACAACTGATATCGCTCAACCGTTTGTCATTCTAGTAGTTGGAATTAATGGTGCTGGTAAGACAACGACTATTGGTAAATTAGCTAAATCATTTCAAAATCAAGGAAAAACTGTAATGTTAGCTGCAGGTGACACATTTCGTGCAGCTGCGGTAGAACAACTTAAAGTATGGGGTGAACGAAATAATATTCCTGTAGTAGCGCAAAAGACTGGTGCTGATGCCGCTTCTGTTGTCTACGATGCATATCAATCTGCCACAGCAAAAAAAATTGACATACTTATCGCTGATACAGCAGGAAGACTTCATACTCAAAATAATTTAATGCAGGAATTGGAAAAAATAAAACGAGTACTTCACAAGCATAACGAAAACACACCTCATGAAATCATGTTAGTTGTTGATGGTAGTTCAGGACAAAATGCACTCCAGCAAGCCAAGGAGTTTCATAAATCAATCAAACTCTCAGGAATTACCGTAACTAAACTCGATGGAACTGCTAAAGGAGGTGTATTGTTCGCAATATCCGACGCTCTGCAATTGCCTATCCGTTTTATTGGTGTGGGTGAAGGCATTGATGATCTAAGACCTTTCGATAGAAAGGATTTTGTTGAAGCTGTATTCGATTAACTCAAGTTAAATGTGAGTTAGGTATGATCCAACAAGTCTTTTGCACCCATATTAAGTAATTTTTTTGCTACTGACTTTCCCAAAATATGTGGTTCAGTGATCTTGCCAATACTTTCCGCTCTCAAAATTTCTCCTGACTGGATATTACCAACCATACCTTGAAGTTTTAATTCCTCTTCATCAATACTAGCATAACCTCCAATAGGTGCTGAACACCCTCCTTCTAGAGTTGAGTTCATTGATCTTTCAGCTATAACAGCTGTTGCAGTTCTATTCTTAATCAATGGATTAATTAGCTCCTTAACCTGCCTATCTCCTTGTCTAAACTCTAAACCTAAAGCCCCTTGTCCAACTGCAGGCAGACATAATTTTGCATCAATAATCTGTTTAATTCTATCTTCAAAACCAAGCCTTATGAGACCTGCACACGCCAAAATAA
>CAZSHL010000106.1:0-4759 GCA_964606585.1 uncultured Piscirickettsiaceae bacterium | reverse complement strand
GTCATCTGAAAATTAAATCTGTGTTTTTTATCTCTTCGACAATCAAACTCTCGATAATCTCTGACCTTATCAACCAGATTCTTATCTATTGAAACAAACATTCCACCTTGTCCACCAGATGTCATTAGCTTTGTTGAATAAAAAGAAAAGATACCAACTTTACCAATCAATCCCGTTTTTTTATTGTCAATTTTAGCTCCTAATGATTGGGCACAATCTTCGATAATATCAATATCTTTAATATTTTGAATTTCATTTGGTAAACCAAACATGTGCGGGATAATAGCAATATCCGGATTACTCTTTTGTAATTGATTTAAACAGATATTAGGACTATCCGTTGCATTATCTATTAGGACTTCATTTGCTTGTGCCATAGCCACAGCATTACGTAATGATGAGCACACATAAACAGGCATTGCAACGGATTTGTTTTTGGCATTAAAAGACCAAAGAGCCATGAATAATGCTGATGTGCCACTAGATAAAGCAACTGCGTGTTGCGCTGGCAGTCCTAAAAAATCACAAAACTCATTTTCAAACTTTTCAACTTCTAAGCCTTGGGCGATATAGCCAGATTCAAGGACTTTTGAAACTGCTTGTTGTTCTTGTTTCCCTAAAGTGGGTTTGTTATGAGCTATCACTTTCTATAGTAACCTGTCTTAATAATCATCGGGTTGCCAACAACCAAAGAGTAATCTGGTATATCAACACCCTCAACAATTGTTCCCGCACCAATAACACAGTAATTACCAATATTCGCCCCACCCTTTACAACACTATGCGATCCTATAAAAACATTGTTGCCAATAGTAATATCTTTTCTTTCTATTTCGCCTGATAATCCAAGACACCTTTTATGAGAATCTGCCGCATTGATAGTAACAAATGAAGCAATATCACAATTATCTCCAATAGTAACATTGACATGATTGGCGTTTATTTCAGAGAATCCAGCAATAACTACATTTTTGCCTATTTTGGGATTACCATTTATCCAAACTAGGGGGTGATATGGGTTGGCTTTAAAGGTAGTAAACCTAGTAAATATTTTTTGAATTATATTATTGAACATTTTTTAATTCCAATAAATTTCCTTCTACTAAGTCCTGTGAAGCAAAAGAGCCTAGTATATCTTTCATGAGAATAGGTGCTAATCCATTTCCTGCCCTTCTTAATCCAATATTCTCTTTAGTAAGTTTATCCCCTTTCTTGGTGTCTTTTAAAATAACAATACTGCGCCTTGCAAGTTTTCGCATTTCTAATTCCTTTGAAGTTGGCCGGACTATAGAATCGCCCATCATATGATAAGATTGATTAATTGAATCAACCCAATTTTTTAAGCCTTCAGGATTCTCGGAAAACCAATGATCAGGCCCTGCTAAGTTGTTATCTAATGTGAAGTGCTTCTCAAAAAAAACAGCACCAAACCCAACTGCAAGAGATGAAGCTAAACTCCCATTTGTATGATCAGAAAACCCTAAAACCAAATCAGGAAAAGCATTTGCTAGTGTCTTAAATTTTAATAAATTCACATCCTCTGGTGGCGTTGGATACTGTGAAGTACAAAGCAATAAAATCGTTGGATAACCCGCAAATGTGCCAATAACATCTAGCGCTTGACGAACTTCTGCTAAATCAGACATACCACAAGAAACAATCATTGGCAATTTAGTTGTTGAGTAGTCTTCTAATAATGGTAAATTTGTAAAGTCATCAGAACCCACTTTAATGGCTGGCAATCCTAATTCTAATAACAAATCTAAATCAGAACGGTTTTGTGGCGTTGATAGAAACAAAATATTTTCATCATCACATTTTTGTTTGATTTGTAACCATTCATCATAATCAAATTCATAGCGTTTGAACATTTCAAACATAGATTCTGTTATTTTCTGCCCTTGTGATTGATAAGTAAACATTTGAGTTTTATCGCCACAAAACTCTTCCGCTCTAAAAGTTTGAAACTTTACCGCATCAACACCTGACTGCTTTGCAACTTCTATCATTTCTAAAGCTTTAGTTAATTCTCCATTATGGTTAATTCCTGCCTCTGCAACAATAAAAGGCTTTCCATAATTCTTCAATTCTTGGTTGTTTATTTCAATCATATTTTTATCCGCTTAACACCAATCCCATCACAAACAGTTTGCGAATTCTTTGACATAGTCTGCCAAAAGTGTAAATTATTTAAAATATTTTTCAAGTTCACTTTCAAGTTATCAACAATTTTAACAGCATCCAACTGTTCTAAGTTTTCTGCTATTTTTCTTTGATTCTCAGCCAAGATATACAATAATGTCGGCAGACCCAAACAGCATCTCTCCAAAGATGTAGAGCCTCCAGCACCAATCGCTAAATCAGCATCAAACATTAGCCTTGATATATTATCAGCATCAATAACAACCTTAATATTTTCTTTGTCCTTTGCATAACTTACAATCATTTTATTATGTGGTGATAAGCTTCCTAAAACAACTACAATATTCAAATCATCAGAAATATCTTGCAAAATATCATAAGTTTTATTTGTTATGTCAATGCCACCCATACTAACCAAAATATTTTTAATTTCCTTGGTGTTTTTTCTTTTCATTAATGCCTTTTTTCTCAAATTAGAGAACTCTGGTCTTAACAAAGCATAATCACAACTCAACAACAGTTCACAATTATTTGGAACTTTGTCCATATAATCTTCTATCTGAGCGCCTAAATTTTGATTTAACAACACATCACAATCAAATTGTCTGTCTGCTAAATCATCAATTACCATAATTTTTTTTGTATATGGTCTTAATTGCTTGTGCCACAATTCATCTAAAGCATAATTATCAACAATCAATAAATCTGTATTTCTAGGAATGGCTTTAATCGTTTGTTCTGCATCTTGATCTTGTGTTGCACCTAACCAATTTAAATATAAACCATCTGATTGAAAATTATCATTTTTTGGTAATACCAATACTGGATACTTAATTAATAAGATGAGATTGCCTGTTAACTCTCTACAAATAAAAACAATTTCATGATTTTGTTGTTTTAATTCGTTAGCCAAAGTCAAACAACGCATTACATGACCTGTACCTATTTGTAAAGATGCGTCAACTCGAAAAACAATCTTCATGGCAATGCTTCAGTTTCTTGCAAAACCTTGTGCATAGCTTCTGCCCTTATCCAGTCCTCCATGGTATCAATATCTTGCACTAAATACCTTGGAAGAACATAAGGAGTTGCTACTTCAGAAAAAAGCGGCAACTCATCTTTGAAAGCTTGCGTTTTGCCCCAATAAAACTGTCCAGCATCATGGTATGCTTCTTCCAAATCTTGAGATCGTGTATTAAAGTGTTCTGGATAAAACATATCTACTTTATCACCCTGAATAATCTTTATTGCCCTTTGGATCGGGAATGCAAACCTTGTTACACTAAAACAATAATCAGTATTCGAGTCTTTTAACTGTTTATAAGCTTTGGATATTATTTTTGACTTTATAAATGGTGCAGTTGCATATAAACAACAGACATTTTCAATGAAATTGTTATTATCCTCCATCCACTCAATAGCATGTTTTGTGACTGGAATAGTACCAACATAATCATTAGACAACTCATTAGGCCTAACAAATGGAACATGAGCGCCATATTTTTTTGCAACCTCTGAAATTTCATCGTCATCAGTAGAAACAATTACTTGACCAAAGCAATTGCTTTTAAGGGCAGCTTCAATGGAATATGCAATAATCGGCTTACCATTAAATTCTTTGATGTTTTTTCTTGGAATACGTCTACTACCACCTCTTGCTGGTATGACACATATGTTCATTGTAATGCCTTTCTTAGCATATCAACAACTTTATCTTGCTGTCCAACTGCCATAGTATGGAATAAAGGGATACTTATTGCTCTGCTATAGTAAGATTCTGAATTAGGAAAATCCCCTTCGCTAAATCCAAACTGGAGGTAATATAACTGAGTGTGAATGGGAATGTAGTGTACATTTACGCCAACGCCATTCTCTCTCAGTACTTTGAAAATTTGCTCACGATTTTTTCTAACTTTATTTAAATCTATTTGAATAGGGTACAAATGCAATGCAGAATAACTATCTTTATCTTGGTAAGGCTCTATTATCGGCAAACCGCTTAATAGCAAATCATATCTTTTTTGGAGAATGTGGCGCTTAGCAACAAATTCATCAAGCCTTTCCATTTGACTAATCCCTAATGCAGCTTGCAGTTCGGTCATACGATAATTAAATCCCAGTCCAACTTGTTGATAATACCAAGCACCATCTGGATCACTTTTCATCAAACTCTTGTCACGTGTAATTCCATGAGTACGAAAAAGTCGCATTTTTTCGGCGAGTTCTTTCGAATTGGTAGTTGCTAACCCACCTTCTGCAGTTGTAATAATCTTAACTGGATGAAAGCTAAAAACAGTAATGTCAGAATAATGACAGCTACCAATTGGTTTATCTAGATACTTGCCACCAATTGCATGAGATGCGTCTTCAATAATCTTAAAGCCATACTCTTGGCTAAGAGAATATATTCTCTTCATATTGCAAGATTGCCCAGCGAAATGAACAGGGATTACAATTTTTGGAAGTTTACTGACTTGCTTGGCTTTAATAAGTTTTCTTTCTAAGTCTTCTACACATAAGTTATAAGTCTTTGAATCAATATCAACAAAGTCAACTTGGGCTCCACAGTAAAGACCACAATTTGCAGAAGCTACAAAGCTATTTGGACTAGTCCAAA
>CAZSHL010000105.1:0-4835 GCA_964606585.1 uncultured Piscirickettsiaceae bacterium | reverse complement strand
TGATTGGCAAGCACAAGGCATTACGTCTGTCCTTCATGAGAAAAAAGGTGGTTATGCCAATAATACTAAGGCAATGTATGGCTTGGCCAAAAAAGTCGAAGACTTAGGTGTAAGAATCATTACTGGTGTTGAAGTAACCGGTTTTACTAAGGACGATACAAATACAGTTAATGCAGTTGAAACTAATCAAGGTTCAGTTAGTTGTGAACATGTTGTTATTGGTGCAGGTCCATGGGTCAGAGATTTTTGGAAAATGTTAGATTTACCCGCACAAATCGAAGTCAAAGACCTTGAAGGAAATGTACATAGTGATGTTGATATGTGGAGATTTTGGCAGTTAGAAGAAGGTGTTTTGCGTGTAGAACCTGAACTACTTCAAACTAATGATGGAGAAATGCCCCCTGTGCTTCATGTAGATACTGATGCTCCACTATACTCGACGGTAGATGGCTCCCTAATTACAGATCAAATGTGGGGTATATATTATAAACCTGACTGGCATTTTGGTGGTATCCAGGGAGGCGCTGCCCCATATGAAATTAAAAAGCCTGCTGAGGATGTGGCGATTGACCCTTATGGGCCTTCAAGTCCAGAATTTGTTTCAGGTCCAGAATTTGCGCATATGTGGGTTTCAGCGCTTGCGCATTGCCATAAAAGATTTGAAGGGACAATGCCTAAGTACCATAAGGAACCTTCCGGAGGTGTTGGTTGCTTTACAGCTGATAGTTTCCCAGTTATTGATACCTTTAATAATAACGTTACTATTATTGCAGATAGTAATCATGGCTATAAAATGCTAGGTTTAGGATGTCTAGTTGCTGAGGAATTGATGGGTGAAAAACAAGAACTTCTAGAACCATTCAGATTTAGTCGCTTTAAAGAAGGTAAATTACATCCAGTTTCTAATAGCCCGTATCCTTGGAGTTAAATCGTGAGTAAAACTCGTTACTCCGCTTTCAAAGTATTAAAAGAGGCTTTAACTGGTCATAAAGGTTGGGGACCTGCGTGGAGAGATGCAGAGCCAAAGAAAGAAGGATATGATGTAATTATTGTTGGCGGTGGAGGTCATGGACTTGCAACTGCCTATTATCTTGCAAAAAATCATGGCATAACAAATGTAGCCGTTCTTGAGCGTGGTTGGATTGGATCAGGAAATGTTGGTAGGAATACTACAATCATTCGTTCAAACTATTTACTTCCAGGCAACGAACCTTTCTATGAGCTTTCGATGCAATTATGGGAAAACTTAGAGCAAGATTTAAACTATAACGCGATGGTATCCCAGCGAGGAATTATGAATCTAATTCATAATGATGCCCAAAGGGATGCTTTTATGCGTCGAGGCAACGCCATGCTTTTTGCTGATGCAGGTGCTGAATATCTAGAAGCAAAAGATGTGAAAGAAAGATACCCATTTCTAGACATGGATAATGCCCGTTTTCCAATCAAAGGTGCTCTAGCTCAGCCTCGAGGAGGGACAGTTCGACATGACGCTGTTGCTTGGGGATATGCTAGAGGAGCAAGTGATTTAGGAGTTGACATTATTCAAAATTGTGAAGTGACCGATTTTAATATTGAAAACGGAGTATGTTTAGGTGTTAAAACTACCAAAGGCGACATTAAAGCTAATCGTGTAGGTGTCTGTGTGGCCGGTTCATCTGGTCGAGTTATGGCTAAAGCTGGTATTAAATTACCAATCGAAAGTCACGTTCTCCAAGCATTTGTGACTGAAGGTCTTAAACCTGTTATGGATAACGTTATTACATTTGGAGCAGGGCACTTTTATTGTTCACAGTCAGACAAAGGTGGCCTAGTTTTTGGTGGTGATATTGATGCCTATAATACATATGCACAGAGAGGTAATCTACCAGTTGTAGAGGATGTTTGTTCCGGCGGTATGGCTATCATGCCGATTGTAGGTCGTGCAAGATTGTTAAGAATGTGGGGCGGTATTATGGATATGTCGATGGATGGTTCACCTTTTATTGACAGTACTGAAATTCAAGAACTCTTTTTCAATGGTGGTTGGTGCTATGGCGGTTTTAAGGCTACACCTGCTAGCGGGTATTGCTATGCACACTTGTTGGCAACTGATAAGTCTCACGAGGTCGCTTCTGCATATCGTCTAGACCGTTTCAGACGTGGCGCAATGATTGATGAAAAAGGTGTTGGTGCACAACCAAACCTGCATTAGAGGGGTAATAAGATGATAATAAACCATCCATTGTTAGGTCCTCGAGATTCTGAAGAGTTTGTTTATCTAGGCTCTGCTGATCTTATAGATAGGCCAGATTGGCAATCAAATAATGCACTAGAAGATTTTCATCAATATCAATACATTAGAGAAAATATAGCTGGAGATAACCGCGAATTATGGTATCACGAGCAAGGTGACCAATCCTGGCTGTTGGTTACTCGTAACACTTTAACACATGAGATTATCAATGTTGAGTTAGCTGAAGATGTCTCTAGATCTATGGGTCGAGGAAAATGAGTCAAATTAATAGAATTGATGGCGGTCTAATTGACCATGATAAGCCCGTAAGTTTTACTTTTAATGGTCAAATATTGCAAGGATATGAGGGAGATACTCTAGCTTCTGCTTTGCTTGCAAATAACAAACATTTAGTAGGGCGTTCATTTAAATATCACCGTCCACGCGGTATCCTTACGGCGGGCTCAGAAGAGCCCAATGCGATTATGGAGATTGGTAGTCATGCATATAAAGAGCCAAACACTCGTGCAACGGTTACAAAGCTATATAAAGGACTCTATGCGAAAAGTCAAAATCATAGAGGTCCTTTGGGTTTCGATTTTATGGCAGTTACTGATCTTGTTTCACCACTACTTAGTGCAGGTTTTTATTATAAAACTTTTATGTGGCCAAAAGCTTTTTGGGAAAAAGTCTATGAGCCAGCGATTAGAAATTCAGCCGGTTTAGGTACTCTATCTAAAGAACCTGATCCTGACACTTACGATAAAGGTTTTCGTTACTGCGACATCTTAATTATTGGTGCTGGTGCTACTGGCCTTTCTGCTGCCCTAACGGCCGCTGAATCAGGCGCAAAAGTAATCCTTGCAGATGAAGATTTTGTTATGGGAGGTAGGTTAAACTCTGAAAACAATGAGATTAATGGTATGCTTGGAAGAGAATGGGCGAAGAAAACAGTAGTTAAACTGAGTGCTATGGATAATGTAACACTTATGTCTGATACCACAGTATTTGGTGCTTACGACCATGGTATTTATGGAGCAATTGAAAATAGGGATGCTGAGGCAAGAGGTGACAAAGATAAGCCTCGTCAAGTTAATTGGCGTATCTATACTAAGCGTACAATTTTATGTGCTGGAGCGACTGAAAGATCGATAGCTTTTGGTAATAATGATCGTCCTGGAATTATGTTGGCTAGTGCAGTTAGAACTTATTTAAATCGATTTGCCGTTGCAGTTGGTCAAAAAATCAGTATCTACACCAATAATGATGATGGTTGGAAAACCGCCAAAGATTTATTTAATAAAGGTATTAATGTTGTTGCAATTGTAGACTCACGCTCTATTGAGCCTGTTATGAGGGTTGCAGGAGTAAAGATTTTTATGGGTACTGATGTTGTTGATACCAAAGGTCGAAAGGCAATCAAAGCAATCAAGCTTTCAAATGGACAAACAATTGATACAGACATTTTGGCTGTTTCTGGTGGTTGGAATCCAAACCTTCATTTAACCTGTCATCATCGCGGAATACCTAAATGGAATGAAGAGTTGGCAACCTTTGTGCCAGATTCTTCAGCGCCCGTAGGTATGTCAGTTGCCGGTCGTGCGAAAGGTACGATGGTTTTGGCTGATGCGATAGTTGAGGGCCATAATGAAGGTTCTGTAGTTGCGTCTGAGCTTGGTTTTAAATCAAGCAATTTAGAACCAGCTACGACACCAAATATAGCTTACAATATTTCGGCTAAATGGGGAATTCCGAGCGGTAAAAATAGAGCTTGGGTTGATTTCCAGAATGATGTAACAGCTAAAGATATCAAGCTTGCGAATCAGGAAGGATTTAAATCAGTTGAGCATGTAAAGCGCTATACAACTTTGGGAATGGCTACAGACCAAGGCAAAACTGCTAATGTTCTTGCGATTGGAATTATGGCTGAGAATATGGAACAAACTATGGAGGAGACGGGTACAACAATCTTCCGTCCTCCTTATGCGCCTGTGGCGATGGGTGCATTCGCTGGCAGAAGACGTGGTATGGAATTTTATCCGACTCGATATACCCCAAGTCATAAATGGTCGGCTGAGCAGAATGCTGTTTTTGTAGAGGTGGGTATGTGGTATCGTTCACAATGGTTTCCTCAGCCTGGTGAAACGCATTGGCGTCAATCTGTTGATCGTGAAGTCAAACAAACTCGATCTTCAGTTGGTATCTGTGATGTGACTACTCTTGGAAAGATTGATCTCAAGGGTAGCGATGTTTCTGAATTTCTCAATAGGATTTATGTAAATGCTTTTGCCAAGGTGCCGGTTGGAAAAACTCGTTATGGTCTTATGCTTCGCGAAGACAGTATGGCAATGGATGATGGAACCACGGCTAGACTATCTGAGAATCATTTTGTAATGACAACTACAACTGCAAATGCAGTCAGTGTTTATCGTCATATGCAATTCTGTCATCAATGTTTATGGCCGGACCTAGATGTCCATATGATTTCTGTTACTGAGCAGTATGCACAGTATGCGGTTGCAGGTCCGAACTCTCGCAAATTATTACAAAAAATTGTTGACCCAGAACATGATATTTCAAATGAAGCATTTCCCTACATGGGTGCAGGCGAAATTTCAGT
>CAZSHL010000104.1:0-4907 GCA_964606585.1 uncultured Piscirickettsiaceae bacterium | reverse complement strand
TTATCTTAAAAGTCATACGAGTAATTAAGTTCGGTTTGTAGTTTTTCAACGTCTGGCGATGTTACAAATCCTAATTTTATATCTTTATAGGCCATCCCGAGATAGCTTGAGTGAACTATTTTAGAATTTTGTGAGTGGTTCAGATTGTTTGCGATAGTATGCTTGAGAGCAAATGTAAGGTCATCGCTTAATTCGGTGTGGTAGGAAAAACCGTAATTTAGCTGCCTTCCGTCCGGCTCAAGATCTATATTTTTATTGCTATAGCTGATATTTCCAGAGCGATTTGCAAGAGTAGGTAGTTTGATCTCGATGGAACCTTTTCCTACTCGGTTTGGCTGGGAAACAAATAATGAAAACTCGTCGCTACCGGTAAGCTCATCTACACTAGCAATTAACGTCAAACTGGATGATTTGACGCCGGTTGCAGAACCAACATAGCTGTCATCTGGACTAGACATGTCACTCCTTGCAGCACTCGCCAAAGCTATTAATGAAAGCTTATCTAGAACATGTTTTTGCACCTTTAGAGAGGTAAACCTGGTTGTGGTTTCGGCTCCCGAAAGAGAAAATGCATTAAAACCTCTAGAACCAAGGAGAGTATTCTCTTCTTTCGCCAAACCAGCCATTAGCGTGACCGAGTCCTTGACTGGGTTGCCGACCTCAATCGTACCGACTAAAGCTTTATTAACACCAAGCGCTTGCCCAAATTGATTTTCTATGGGCATTGATGCACCAATTGACATAATTGTATCCGAAAGCCTGTAGCTTTTACCAATACCCAGTCCATCTGAATCAAGATAACTCGTTCCATATTCTGACAATTCTAGAGATCCAAGCGAAGAGTTAAAAAACATGTCTATAGGCAATATCTTCTTACCAAGACTTACTGAAGTGTTTAACTTACTGTAAAGATTTCTCTTAGGTATTTCGGTTGTGTTTTGCGAAAGTTTTTTTAGTTCTGCTGCAAGATCGATCGTAGAACTGGTATTTTTTAGACGTTTGATATGGTAACCCATGTCATAGCTGAATCCGCCACCGAGATCGTCATAGGTGTAACCGTATTCCCCATTTAGTCCTCTTTGAATTGAGTTTCCGAGTGCACTTGATGTCAATAATTTCGAGTTTTGCAACTGGTACGAGTCATCACTATCTGTCGAGCTGCCGGTATAGACTCTTGTGTAGGCTGAATTAGTAATCGGATTAAGGGCGGCATAAATGTTCATGATGCCATGCCCAAACTCATCGTCGTAGCCATGATCTACACCATTGCCGAAAGTGACTGCAGCGTCATGACTAAAAAATGAATTGTCTGCTGAAGCCAGAAGCCTGTCGGTGAGCTGTGCTGGAGTATGATTCGGGAATGCCTCAGCAAGTAATGCAAGAGCGCCAGATATTTGCGGTGCTACAAAAGAGGTGCCTGAGACACCAGCCCAGTATGAACTGGTATTCGCATCACTATAAGCGGCACCTACTATCTGATATCCGTCTGCACCTAGACAGTATTTTCCCGTAGAACCGCATGGAGCGGATTTTCTAGTGTAGGTCTCGTTGCCGGCGGAACCCGTTATTTCAACGTTGACGGCAGTTATCCATGCCTCGTCAAGCTTAGAGAATAGTTCCGGTAGTGCAGCCTGAAAATCTGCATCGCTAAATGACGTGTTATTTGAAAGTGCATACACGATAACGCCGTGGTCTTGAAAATTATCCAGTGCAGTAATATAGTCATTAGCCGAGGACTCGTTTGCCGTCAAACCGCTGGAGTTGAATTTTTGCCCTATGCCGTAGGCGTTGGTCCAACCATTGGAGGAAATATCTGATTTAAGTGAATCTATCTGGTAGTCAATTCCCCAACTGTTGTTTTGCGCTACTGCAGAGTTTGCATTGTCTGTGGCATTGGCCCAATGGGTTGGAAAGTAGGTATTGCCGTTACTTTTGTCGTAGCTAGCCCAATGTAGACTAGCAGCTGGAGCAACACCCTGCATGCCGCTACCATCATCCTCGCCAGCAGCAATGCTTGCAACAATTAGACCATGGTCATTTGTAGCGTTATCACCAGTTGCAGCTGTTTGTGTGCCGTACTGAGTTATGGTCTTGGAGTCAAGTTCGTTATGGTTGGTGCTAAAACCGGAATCGAGGATGGCAATCGTCTCGCCGGAACCTGTTAATCCGTAACCGTATGCTTTGTGAGTATTGATTATCTCGAGCGGATTTTGACTGCTATCTGCGCTTGAATAATTAAAATACTGAAACTCGCTCGTTTTTGCCAAAGTTGATGCATTTAAAGAGCTGTAGCTTAGTGATACCCCATTATCGAGAGTTCTGTCAGTCGATGTGATAATGACACTTGAACTATCTCCACCACCAAAGCATCCTGCCAGGGCGAATGACAAAAAAACAGTCCAAGTCCTGCCAAAAAACAGCCATCTAGATTTTATTTTGATTAACATTGTAGAATGGATCCGTTGATCTAACGTGGGCATTAAAATCCTTAAACCACTGAAGCGCTGTATCAGCCTTGTCAAGATGATCATAAAGCGTTTTTACTACCCTGTGACTGCTAAATCGATCTTGATTATCTATACTATCGCTGAATGGTAATTCCATCTGCTCTGGAAACAATTCATCTTCCACAATGTCTATATTCTCATCTTCTAAATTTGTTATTGAATCTTCATTTGATTTAATTTTTGACATCTATTTTTTCTCCTTTTTTAAGGTTGTTTTTTTTACTGCTTTTTTATTATTTGCTCTTGACCTGTTACTCTTTAGTGGAGCTTCGTAGTCTTTTCTCCACTCATTTATCGCATCCTCCAATGCACTCTCAAAGACACCAGAAAGAGACATGTTGTAGCCATACTTTTGTGCTGATGTAGAGGCATTCTTAAATGATTCGAACAGCGCTCTTCTTATGCGGACACTGACTACCCTTTTCTCATCTAGTTGGTGTTTTTTTGTTACGTATTTACCCATCGCTTTATTAAATTTAATTTTTGTTTACATATTATATTACATAATTATTACAATGTAAATACCTATTTGTATTATATTAAGTATACAATAATTAAACAAAATAAACTGCATCATAAAAACTCTCTCAACCTTATTTGTTTTTAGTGTTATTTCCTCAAAGGAATGGAAAATATATATTACAATGCATGTATGCCAAAAGTGTTGACTAAAGACCAAATTAAACAGTATCAAGAGGATGGCTTTGTCTTCCCAATAAGAGTGATTTCTGAGGATGAAGCTTTGGCTATCGCTGAGAAGATAAAGGACGCTGAAAGACGCTATCCAGATGAGATACATGCCGAGAATCGCAACAACCTACATCTCTCTTTCAAGTTTCTAGATGAACTCGTTCATAACAAGATAGTGGTCGATGCGATGGAGGATTTGTTAGGCCCGGATTTATCACTCTGGGCAACGGTTATGTTTACTAAAGAACCCTCATCAAATCATTACGTCTCATGGCATCAGGATGCAACTTATATGGGAATGGACGACAACAGATTTGCCACACCCTGGATTTCACTTTCGACAAGCAATATCGTGACCGGCTGCATGTCTATGATCCCGGGCTCCCATATTCAACAGATTCGAGAACATGAAGACACCTTTGATAAGGACAATATCCTTACCCGTGGACAGGTAGTTAAAGATGTTGACGAGTCATTAGCGGTTGACTTGATTATGGAGCCGGGCCAGATGTCAATCCATAGCGGTACAGTAGTCCATGGATCGAAACCGAATCAAAGCAGTAAAAGAAGGATCGGGTTTGCACTGCAGTCGTATATGCCTCCGAATATTCAACAGTTGGTAGGGAAAAATATCTGGACCCATGTACGCGGAAAAAAAAGGAATGACCCCAACGGTATAATGTTGGACAGACCGGAATATGACATGGACCCTAAAACCGTTGCCCAGCGCAAGATTGCTAATGAAAATCTGTCTCAAATACTTTATGAGAATTCCTATTACAAACGTAATTACTGATAGAATCTTTTATCGACAATAAATAATTTCTACTTTTTGCTTGCAATTATTGAAGTTTGGTACAAAATATAGCTTGGATTCTTAATAAACAATAGAGCAATAATTATGAGCTGGTGGACAAAAGTTTTAGGTGGAGCTCTAGGTTTTATGCTAGGTGGACCGCTGGGCGCGATGCTAGGTGTGGCGCTAGCGGGTAATTTCTCCAAAAGAAAGTCCAGTTTTAGCGGATTCGGTAATGATTTTCGTCCGGGCGACCAGCAACGCGTGCAAGCGGCATTCTTTAGCAGTCTATTTTCAGTAATGGGCTATATTGCCAAAGTAGACGGTAAGGTATCGAGATCTGAAATTCTGATAGCACAGCAAGTCATGAATCATATGCAACTATCTGACGATATGCAGAAAGTTGCAAAAGAGCTGTTCAACCAAGGTAAGCAAAAAGATTTCAACCTGGATGAAGTGCTCGAACAGTTCCGGACTGAAAGTCACAGGCGTTCTCACTTAATACGTATGTTTTTGGAGATTCAGATCCAAGCCACTTATGCTGATGGCGTGCTTGATGACAAAGAGCATGACGCACTTAAATATATCTCCAAAAAATTGCATTTTCCGATTAATGAACTAGAAAATCTGATTCAGCAATTTTCCGCTAGTAAGAGTAATACTAAACAACTTTCAATCGACGATGCCTATGCGATATTGGGTGCGGATAAAAATCTAAACGATCAAGATCTCAAAAGGACCTATCGCCGATTGTTAGCTCAACATCATCCAGATAAATTAGTTTCCAAAGGCTTACCAGAGGAAATGATCAAAATAGCCAATGAAAAAACCCAAGAAATCAATTATGCTTACGAGTTTATAAAAAAGCACCGTGGAATGCGCTAAACCTCTCACACACATCAAAGGAAATTTGG
>CAZSHL010000103.1:0-4973 GCA_964606585.1 uncultured Piscirickettsiaceae bacterium | reverse complement strand
ATAATTTCCTAAACACAATGCATCCATATCTGTTCGACTAAAGCAATCATAAGCCTGCTGAGGTGTATCTACAATTGGCTCATTTTCATTAAAACTGGTATTTAGTAACATTCCAATCCCAGTTTTAGATTTAAACTTTGAAATTATATTATATTAAAATAAATTACTATCTTTATCTACACTTTGTAACCTTCCAGTTCCGTCTATATGTGTGATAGCTGGTAGTCGCTTTCTCCATTCAGGCCTAATTTTGACTACATGCATCATAAATGGGCTTTCCACTTCTTGCTCAAAATAAGTAGAAACATCTTCTTTCAAAACACTTGGTGCAAAAGGTCGGAATGACTCTCTTCGCTTTATTTTTGAATTAATGATATTTTTCATATCTGGAACTGATGGGTCAGCTAGTATTGATCGATTGCCTAAGGCTCTTGGGCCCCACTCACTTCTTCCTTGATACCAACCCATTACTAATCCTTTAGACAATAAAGTAGCAGCTTCCTCAACTAATTCAGCGTTATTTGTACATTTTTTTACTAAAAAACTACTCTTTTCAGCCACTTTTTTTATTTGTTCATCAGAATATTCTGGACCCCAAAATGCATGCTTCATATGGAATCTCTCTTCACGTCCTAAAACTTTATGCCAAACATGATAAGCAGCACCTAAGCATGTACCATCATCTGATGAGGCTGGCTGCAAATAAGGTGTAGTGAATTCAGTTTCACGCAAAATTCGAGCATTTGCTACTCCATTTAATGCACAACCTCCAGCCATAGCTAACTGATTGGTAGGTACCAATTTATGCAACTTATTAATACAATGAACTGCAACTTCCTCAAAACGGACCTGAGTGGATTTAGCAATATCCATTTCTCTTTGGGTTATTTCATTACTTCGCTTTCTAGGTTGACCTAGAAGTCTAATCAATTGATCAGTATAAAAACGACGCATTAATATACGATTATCTTCATCTACATCATCGCTTGATCCACCACTATGCATTCCAAAATAACCATTACCTAACTTAAACCAATCATCTTTATTTAATTTAATCAATTTATCCATTGATTGTTTATGTAAATCACTGCCATAAGGGGCAAGACCCATAACTTTATACTCCTCCCCAAACTCATCAAAACCTATAAATTGACAAAGTGCTGTATAAAAGAAACCTAAGCTATCCGGCAACAAAACTTTATCTAGAACTTGAATCTGATTACCCTCACATCGTGTAGCCATCAAACTAGCAAAGTCACCCGACCCATCATAAGATAATCCGGCTGTCAAGCTTTCAAAGGGTGATAAATAATAGGCACTAGCCACATGTGACAGATGATGCTCAACTTCAATTACCCTGAAATCTAGTTGACTTTGGTCTTCATTACATGCATCGGCTAACTGATCGAAAATACTTTTAACTTTTTTACCACGCCTTAAATATTCCATAACTGCACCAGCAGATTTAAATGGATTTTTGGACACATACTTCATCTTTGCAGAATAATTAGCCGTTGAATCTCTTGCTATAGCAACATATGAAACATCCCTGAGAGTAACACCTGCATCCGAAAGAACTTTTCTAATAGCATTAGCTGGAAAAGATGAATCATGCTTGACTCTCTGACCAAGCCTCTCTTCAGCAACTGCACCAACTAGCTTTCCATCTATCAACAAACAGGCTGCAGAATCAGCATGAAACGAATTAAATCCTAAAATTACCATTATCTTGCTTTAATCATTTACAATAATCTCAAACAATATATACAAAATTTGGTTTATTACCACCCTTTATAGTCCAATAGTATAAATCTGATGTATTTTTTGCTATCAAATTCCAATCATAACCTCTAGCGTATTCTCTTGCTCTTAATCCCATTTTAATTCTTTCATTATCTTCCAGTAATATGGCTTCTTGTAGTGCTTTAGATAAGGCACTATCTGTGCTCTCAACCCACCAACCATAATTGAATTTTTCAAGATCTGACCAGGGAGCTGCTTTTGTAGTAATGACAGGAATGCCATGTAACATTGCCTCTAAAACTACGATGCCAAAATTTTCAGATAATGTTGGCAAAATAAATAAATCAGCCTCTTTAAACACCCTACTCTTATCATTCTCAATAATTTCACCAATATACTCAACTGAATGAGAAATATTAAGCTCTTCTATGAGTAACAATATATCTTTTAAATGACCAACTTCATCTGGCCCTGCAATTTTTAACCTCCAGCCGTCTGTAGATATATTTGCCCATGCTTTAATAAGATTTAGTATTCCTTTGATAGGATGTATTCTAGAAAGAAATAAAACGGTACGTTGAGAATCTTTTTTGAGATCACTTCTAGAATTATAAGTATTTTTGAAATGATTTAAATCTATTCCATTTGGTATTACCGCAATTGGTTGTAAAAACCCTAAATCTCTTAATGAATCACGTTCAGCATTGGATGTAGCAATTAAAATGTCAGCAAACTTTAAATCTGAACGTTGAAAAAGCATCATAGCAATATTTTTTTTTATAGTCTTAAAGTTAAGTGCTTGAGGCATAAGCATTCCTCTCGTATGGACAATGTAAGGTATTTTATTTCTCCGAGCTAAAAAGACAGTCCAATGGTTAAGCATTGTCCAAATTCCATGGCTATGAATTATTGAAGGCTTGTTTTTTTTAACCAATTTATAAAATCTATAAAAAGGCACAATTGAAAACTTAATTGATAACCTGCTGTTGGTTTTAAATACTATATTGTTGACTTTGCTTTCTTTTGAATGCATAACTTTTTCCTTGTAGCTTTTGTGAAAACAAAGTTACCGATAACTCTTCTTTTTTGGCAAGAGCGTCTGTCAATTGAACTATTGATCTAGATGGACCTCCAGAGCTAGAATGTAAGTTTGAGACTACATGAATAACCGAGATCATATTGGATTTATCAATTTGCACTTAACTTTTTAGTAGCCTTGGAAAAAACCTCATCAACTGAAATTAATTTTAAACAAGCGTTATCATGCTCAGAACATTTTGAAAGCATACATCCTGCGCACTTAATATTTTTTCGTATTGAGATATGATTATTACTAAATGGCTCCCACAGCCCAGGATAATCCCGTGCACTGAAAATTGTTACACAAAAAGTACCAACCATTGCGGATAGATGCATTATGCCAGTATCATTGCCTATATACATATCACACTTTCTTATGAGCTCTGCAGATTCACCAATAGATAATTTGCCACAATAATTTTTAGCATCACTCATACCCCATGAAGTTAGTAAATTATGAGCTAATTTATAATCTTCTGAGCCCCCAACAATCAATAATTCAAGATTTTCATACTCTTTAATTAACTTGAAACCAAGATTGAGAAAAGATTCTTCAGGCCAGCACTTAGAGGGCATTTTAGAACTAGGCCCTATAACGATTCTTAGTTTATCTAGATCAAAATCAATTTTGTCTAGCTTTTTCTCTATACTCTTTAATGACTCCTCATGAACTGGTAATTGGATTTGCTCAACATTAGCAGCTGAACCCACTGTTTCCAAAAGCCTCTTCCATTGAGGAGAAAGCCTGAGCAATTTTCCATCAATATTTTTCAGTGGTGGATAATTAATAATATCTAAATCAGTATAATTTGCAGAACCAAATAAAGTCTTAAAAAATAAATAATCACGCCATTTAGACTTCGAATTTATGCGTAGAACTAGGTTATAAATATCAGAAGGGTTAATAGATCTTAATTCCTTTATTAAACTATAAATATATTTAAATTTTGAAATGTTACTAGGGTTATAAAATACTACCTGGTCAATATATGGGGTTATTTTTAATACATCCCAAGAAGAAACATAGTTCTTACCAGAATGTTTGTCAGTCAATAGAACAATATGACAATTTTGGTGTCTAACTCTAATAGCATTTATGGCCGGAATAGAAACAAGCGTATCACCTAGCTGACCTATATGATAAATTAAAATTTTTTTCAAAATATTATTACCTTATCCATCCCTAGCTTCAAACCAAAGCTGTTCTATAGTATCCACCGTATGAACAAAATCATAATCATCGATTATCTTTTTAATCTGCATTTTAGAGGGCAGATTTTCAGTAACGTATTGTATTGAATTCGCAAGACATTCTATATTCCCTAGAGGAAACCTTAATATCGGATTAACCGCAGCAACTAAATCCTCCGAAGATCCACAAGCATCACTAACAACGCATGGAAGCCCTGATGCCATAGCCTCATTAACCACTAAACCCCAAGTTTCATCTGCCTCACTTGGCAATACTAACAAATCTGCAGCAATATATGCTTCTGATATTTTAGATTGGTTAACAAAGCCAGTAAAAGTTGCAGTAGGTAAATGATTGTTTTTGTAATGATGATCTATTTTTTTTTCACAATCAAAAACGATGTTAGTGTTTTTTCTAAGATCAGCATCAAGCTCTCCAGTACCAACGTAAAGTATATGGAACTCTGTCAAAATATCAAGATTATTTAATATTTTTAATGCTTTTATAATATCTTCAGGATGCTTCTTGCTGATAAACTTCCCAACAAAAAGAACACAAAATGAATCATTATTTATATTCCAGTAGCTTCTTAATTTATCACGATTTTTAAAATTCTCATTCGCTTGTAATGCAAATCTTTCATTTTCAATACAATATGGTGCATGGTAGAACCTATCCTCCTCAATTCCAAAGTTCTCATAGAGCCTTCTATTGGCTTTCCCAATAGTTAAGAACTTATCTATATTTGAAAAAAATATCTTCAGAAATAAGTTTTTAATCTTTTTTTTAAAATTTGAATTAGTTTTTAGATCATTACTTTCAGCTCTAAGCCAAAGTTTTTTTTGGTAACGCCAAGAGATTAAAGCAACTTCAATAAATGCTCTAACGTTCCAACCTAGCAAAAGAATATGCGTAATTTTATTGCCTTTTTATCTAGATTTATAATCATTAGATTTAA
>CAZSHL010000102.1:0-4975 GCA_964606585.1 uncultured Piscirickettsiaceae bacterium | reverse complement strand
AATTTTTTTGGTTTAAAGTATGTGTGGAATTGCAGGATTTATTAATTACCCGCAAGGTGATATTGAAAAAGCTAAAAAGTTTTTATTTCATCGTGGCCCAGACGCTCAAACATCCTTTGGTTACAATAATATTAATTTAGTACATACGCGATTATCAATTCAAGATGTTGAGCATGGCGCACAGCCTTTGGTTATCGGGGATTGGGTTATTGTTTTTAATGGTGAGATATACAACCATCTTGCACTGAGGGACAAAGTAGCGAGTTACATATTTCAAACTCAATCCGATACAGAAACTTTTTTGGCGCTCTATATCGAGCATGGCGTATCTGCTCTTTCCATGTGTGACGGAATGTTTGCGTTTGCTATTCTTGATAAAAAATCCAATACACTAATCTTGGGCAGAGACAGGGCAGGAAAGAAACCTCTATATTATTTTAAGGGGGCAGGCTCGATGGTATTTGCCAGTGAATTAAACACACTTAGTAACTGTGTGAACAAGCTGAGAGTTGATGAAAAGGAGATATCTTCTTATATTAGAAATGGCTTCTTCTATCATGAAAAAACACCATTTCAGGATGTTTATGAGGTTTCTCCAGGCAGTATTCTCACAGTTACTATAAATGATTTGATTATTCAGAAAAACAGTTTTTTTGATATTTTGGATTATTATAAAAAGGACAAAATTAATGAATTTGAATCTGCACTTCACCTCGTGGATGAGGGTTTGCATAAAAGCGTTAAGGATCGATTGTTGTCATCAGACTTAGAGGTTGGCGCTTTCTTAAGTGGTGGCATTGATAGCTCGTTAATTGTAGCTGTAGCCAGTGAGTATGTAGATAAATTAAAAACCTTTACAGTGAAATTTGATGGTTCTTTTGATGAGTCGAAATTGGCTAAATTGACAGCTGAAAAGTATGAAACTGATCATACAGAAATTCTTATTTCAATGAATCTTAAGGACGATATAGAGACAATACTTTGTAATTATGGTGAGCCGTTTATGGATAGTAGTGCAGTGCCAAGTTACTATGTGAGTCAGGAGGCTAAAAAACACGTCACCGTCGTACTGAATGGCGATGGAGCGGACGAGCTATTCGGTGGCTATCGACGATACGTCCCAGTTGCTAACAATTGGATTGGGCTGGCAAAATATTTCTCCCAATTTGCAAATGTTTTACCAAAACCTAATAACAAGCAATCTAACCTTAACTATATTTATAGACTGTTAAAGCTATCTAAGAAGAAAGGGCTGGATTTTTATAATAGTGCAACAAACGATATTTTTGAAGATGTTTACTCATTTGATTCTAACGATACATTTGAGCGGTTGGAGGGCTTCATTATGGGGCTTGATAGAGAGCACATTTCAGCTCTATCCAAAATGCTTGTTATGGATTTTAATTGTATTTTTCCAAGCGATTTATTAAAAAAAATGGACATCGCAACAATGGCGCACTCTCTTGAGGGCAGAAGCCCATTTCTCAGTAAGTATATGCTTGAATTGGCACCAACTCTGAATGATAAGTTTAAAGTGAAGGGGCTCAATACAAAAGTTATATTGAGAGAATTAGGAAAAAAATATTTGCCTGAAACGCTTATCAACCAGCCTAAAAGAGGATTTGAGGTACCTTTGAAACAATGGGTCAATGGAGAGCTAAGGAGCAATATATTAGACAGTTTGAATGGGGATTGCTATTCAAAGACATTTTTTCCAAAAGGCTTTATTGATCGTTTGATTGAAAAAAAAATCGATACCTCTGATGAAAAAAGAGCAAAGATGTTGTGGTCACTGTACTGCTTAGAGTTGTGGAAAAAGAACCTGGCATGAAAAAAATTGCAATTGTGCTAAATTCAGCGTGGCAAGCCTACAATTTTAGGCTTAATTTAGCAAATTATTTAAAGCATGATGGTTATAAGGTAATCATTGTTGCGCCAAATGATGAGCATTACAGCCATTTCATTAAAAAAGAATTTGACTTTGTTGATATTAAACTTCAAGCAGATAGTGTCAATCCAATACAGGATATTAAACTGCTTTATTCACTATTCAGGCTGTATAGACGAATAAGGCCAGATGTCGTCTTGAATTTTACTATTAAGCCAAATATTTACAGTGCGCTAGCTGCCAGATTGCTTGGTATCCATTCTATTAATAATGTGACTGGGCTGGGCACTGTTTTTATTAAGAAAAACTTTCTAACTCAAATTGTCAAAACGTTTTACCGATTGTCTTTGTTTTGCGCAAGCAAGGTTTTTTTTCAAAATAAAGATGATCTCGACTTATTTATAGAAAAAAATTTAGTTTCTCGCGATAAGTGTGCAATTCTGCCCGGAAGTGGTGTTGATACCAATAAATTTTCCCCGACTGTTAGCAGACAGCGTAGCATATTTAGGTTTCTTATGGTTGCTAGACTTTTAAGAGATAAAGGTATATATGAGTACGTCGAAGCTGCAAAACTACTTAAAGAAAAAGGTGTTGAATTTTGGGTTTTGGGTGAAAGTTACTCTGCCAATAAGACGGCACTTTCAAAGGATGAAATTACCAAACTTTCTAAACAGGGCGTTATTACCTATTTTGATCGAACCGATGATGTGAAATCATTCTTAGACAGAGTGGACTGTGTAGTATTGCCTTCGTACCGAGAGGGGAGCCCAAGAAGCATTATGGAGGCGTCCGCTGTTGCTTTGCCTGTTATTGTTTCCGATGTGCCGGGTTGCAGGCAAGTTGTGGATAATGGTATTACTGGTCTTTTTTGCAAAGTGAAAGATGGTAGTGATTTAGCAAAGAAAATGGAAATAATGATCAAAATGCCAGAAAATGAACGAAAAAAAATGGGCCAAATGGGTCGCCAAAAAATGTTGGATCAATACGATGAGATGATTGTGTTAGAGTATTACATTCAAACAATAGCAGATTTATTTAACTATAGAAATCCATGAAACGATTTTTTGACTTATTGTTAGCATTAATTTTAAGCTTCTTTTTGATATGGTTAATTGTTTTGGTTGCGATAGTTGTTCGACTAAGTTCAAAAGGGCCTGTGCTTTATTGGTCTTCAAGGATTGGTGTTAATAATCAATTATTTAAGATGCCAAAGTTTCGTACTATGCGGGCGCAAACTCCAGTTTTAGCAACTCATCTGATGACAAATCCTAATGTATTTCTTTCACCCTTGGGCGCTTTCCTGAGGCGTTTCAGTCTGGATGAGCTGCCGCAATTATTTTCGATACTGAAAGGAGAAATGAGCTTTGTAGGGCCACGTCCTGCACTGTTTAATCAGGATGATTTGATTACTCTGCGCACAGAGAAAGGCGTTGATAAACTAGTACCTGGAGTGACTGGCTGGGCGCAGGTAAACGGGCGTGATGATCTGTCTATACCTGAGAAGGTTGATTTGGATGTGGAGTATTTGAATCGTCAATCATTTTGGTTTGATGTACAGATAATATGGATAACGTTGTTAAAAGTTGTTCGGAGTGAGGGTGTTTCACACTAGACTAGTGCTAGTGGTGAATCGTGGTTTTTTGCCCATACCTTGACAGACACGTGGACCACCGCCAGGTTTTTGATAGTGTGATGGTGGCCTCGACCTGTAGTTTTCGGGCGAGATATTGAGATTGTTGCTGCCTATGAAACATTGTCTGAAACACATTGTAACGCACCACATATTGAACCGAACTTTACCACAAACTGGGTGGAAGCTGGTCCTTGATTATTCCACAATCTGCTTATTGATTCTCTATAATTGAGACAATGATTCAGGCTGCACTCAATTTACCCAGAAAAGCCAAACAAGCGATTATGTTACTTTTTGACTCGATCGCTCTTGTTGTCATTCTTCTTGCCTCTTTTACCATTCGATTAGGATATTGGTATTTTCCTGAAAACGACCTTATCTGGATTTTGTTTGGAGCGCCAGTATTGGCTGTGCCTATTTTTGTACGCTTTGGTTTGTATCTTTCAGTTGTTCGTTATATCGGTTTTACAGCTTTATGGCGCGTTGCGCAGGCAGTGTCTCTTTACGCACTCCTTTGGGGTTTAGTCTGTTTTATGACGGGTACTGATATAGCCTACTTTAGTGTAGGGATTCCAAGGTCAATTATATTAATCAATTGGATGCTATCTCTTTTAGTGATTGGAGGTTCACGTATGTTTGCACGGTGGTTTTTAACTACCGAAAGTCTTTTAACTGAGGACAGTAAAAATAATGTTATTATCTATGGAGCGGGCTCCACTGGCAGGCAGCTTTCTAATGCGTTGCAGCAGTCCATAGAATACAATCATGTGGCTTTTGTAGATGATGACCCTGTTATACAAAGCAGCTATATCAACAGTATCCCTGTTGAGTCTACTAGCAAATTAGCATCACTGATTAAAGAAAAAAAAGTCAACCAAGTCCTACTTGCCTTGCCCTCAATTTCACGAAAACAACGTAATGAAATCATTGAAAAATTAAGGTCATTACCTGTTGAAGTTCGAAGTTTGCCAAGTGTTTTTGAGCTTGCTGAAGGTAAAGTTATAATTGACAATTTGTTAGAAATTGATATCAGTGATTTATTGGGTAGAGATCTAGTAAAACCAAATGATAAACTTCTCAAGATAAATATAGTTGATAAAGTTGTATTGGTCACTGGCGCCGGGGGTTCTATTGGTTCTGAACTTTGTCGACAGATAGTTTTATTGAAGCCCAAGAAACTGGTTCTTTTTGATATTAGTGAATCTTCTCTCTATCAAGTTGAGCAAGAGTTAATTAACATAAATATGCCTGATATAGAAATTTCTGCAGTTATAGGTTCTGTAACAGACCTTAAGAGAATGAAAAAGATTTTTAACTATTTTGGAGTACAAACTATATATCATACCGCTGCCTATAAACACGTTCCATTAGTTGAATATAATCAATCACAGGGAGTACTAAACAACTGCATAGGCACAAAGTTAGCTGCAGAAGCAGCAATTGCTGAAAAAGTT